>MEFT01000043.1 GCA_001725215.1 Clostridium sp. SCN 57-10 | reverse complement strand
CGCTGTGCAATACCTCCTATACGGTAGAGAGTATTTTTGCGGCCATAGAGCCGGGAACGCTCGTTTGCGTCGGCGGTGTCAGGGCTGACACCCCGCCCTCGCCCGGCCTGCACATCGTCGACTATCTCGCGCGCGAAGATCTAGCCATCGCCAACAGTGTGCCGACCGCCGAGGGCGCGATTATGATCGCCATGCAGGAAACGCCCTATACCATTCACGGCACGCGAGCGCTCGTCATCGGCAACGGACGCTGCGGGCGGTCGCTCGCACGCAGGCTTGCGGCGTTGGGCGCGCATGTCGCGGTATCGTCGCGCAAAGCGTCGGATCAGGCGTGGGTTATGTCAGAGGGTTATGAGGCGCTTGAGACCGGTGAGATGGAGCATTTGCTCGGGACATTCCGTCTGGTGTTTAATACGGTGCCCGCGCCCGTACTCGGTGCGGCGCAGCTGCGCCATGTGAACACAGATGCGCTTGTCATCGATCTTGCATCGCTGCCCGGCGGCGTGGATATGGAAGCCGCCGCAGAGCGGGGCGTGCGCGTCATCCGAGCGCTTTCGCTACCCGGAAAAGTCGCGCCGGAAACAGCCGCTGGTATTGTACGCGACACAGTTTATCGTATCATTGAGGAGGCGCAGCTATGAACGGAAAACGCATCGGGTTTTGCGTTACAGGCTCGTTCTGCACATTCTCGCAAATCCTGCCCGTGATGGAGCAGCTCGCCGCACAGAACGAGGTAACGCCCATCCTTTCTCCCGCCTCGGTAGAGACCGACACGCGCTTCTTTGCCGCGAAGGACTTTCGCCGCGAAGTGGAGCGTATTTGCGGGCGCCCCGCAATGACGACCATCGTCGAGGCGGAGCAGATCGGCCCGCGCAAGCTGTTTGATATCATGCTCATCGCGCCGTGCACCGGAAATACGCTGGCAAAGCTGAACTACGGCATCACGGACACCTGTGTGCTCATGGCGGCGAAGGCGCATGTACGCAACGACCGTCCGCTTGTGCTCGCCGTATCGACGAACGATGCCCTCGGCACGGCGGCGCAGAACATCGGAGCGCTGCTCAACAGGCGGTATGTGTATTTCGTGCCCTTCCGGCAGGACGATTATGTGAAAAAACCGCGTTCTATGGTTGCCTATTTTAACCGCTGTGCTGAAACGCTCGATTGCGCCATGAACGGGGAACAATATCAGCCGGTTGTCGTGAGCTAAAGGTTCCGAAGGGGGATCGAGTTCCCCCTTCGCGCCGCCGCATTTGCGACGGCTATTCCCCTCATTTCGCCGGTTTTTTGAGAAAAGTCGGCGGGTTAATGTGTTTTTCGCCGCGCATGTCGCCGAAAAAGCAAAATGCGTTAAGCCATTCGGGCTTTATGGGCAGTCTCTGGGCGCGCCGCGTGCGCGCCCTTTGCTTTGGGGCATATATCGTGTATAATTAAGAAAAAACGAAGGAGATATGTCTTGAAGGAGTTAGAACAGCTGCCCGTTCCGCTGCTCGAATGGTACCGCGATAGCGCGCGCGTGCTGCCGTGGCGCAGCGAGCCAACGCCCTACCGCGTCTGGGTTTCCGAAATCATGCTGCAGCAGACTCGCGTCGCCGCGGTGATCGACTATTTCACGCGGTTTATAGACGAGCTGCCGACCGTTGCCGACCTTGCCGCAGTGCCGGAGGACAGACTGATGAAGCTGTGGCAGGGGCTTGGGTATTACCGCCGCGCGCGTAACCTGCAAGCGGCAGCCTGCCAGATTATGGACGAGCATGGCGGCATGTTCCCCGATCAGCCCGAGCAGATACGCCGTCTTTGCGGCGTGGGCGACTATACGGCGGGCGCCATCGCGTCGATTGCGTTCGGGGTGCCCGAGCCTGCGGTCGACGGAAACGTGCTGCGCGTCATGTCGCGCCTGACGGCTGACGCGACCGATATTGCGTCACCCGCCATGAAGAAAAAAGTTACCGCGTTGCTGCGCGGTATCATTCCGCTGGGCGCGGCGGGCGACTTTAATCAGGCGCTGATGGAGCTTGGCGCAACCGTTTGCCTGCCGAACGGCGCGCCGTTGTGCGCGCGCTGCCCCGTTCGCGAGCTTTGCGCCGCGTTTGCGGAGGAAAAGACGGGCGAGCTGCCGGTTAAGGCGGCCAAAAAAGAGCGGCGCATCGAGCGCCGCACCGTATTCCTGATTTTTTACGACGGCTGTGTGGCGCTGCGCCGCCGCCCCACAAAGGGCCTCTTGGCAGGGCTGTGGGAATATCCCAACGAGCTTTCCCCCGCGGAGCATGCGCTTTCCGACTGGAACATCACGGCCGCCGCGCGTGAGTTCGGCGGCATGGCAAAGCATATTTTCACCCATATCGAATGGCAGCTTGAAGCCGAGGTGGTGCACGCCGCGCATGACGCACTGCCCGAGGGATGGGTATGGGCGGACAAAGACGAGCTTCTGCACGAGTATGCCGTGCCGAACGCGTTTGACGGCTTTTCCCGCATTCTTGCGCGCGAGCTTCACGGCTAAGCAATCGCAAAAGACCGCTCAAAATGGAGCGGTCTTTTTTCATGCACATGATTATTCAGATAAAGTTCAGATAGAAAACAAACAGGCATCAGCTGCCCGGGCTACAATGAAATCAAACAAAAGGAGGTGAACGCATGGGCGACAACGGAAGGCATGAACATAAGCATCGCATCAGCTATCCGGATTACGTGCAGCTTCGTGCGCGGCTTAAATATATCATGAAGCCGGATGAAAACGCCGCCGAGCAAGACGGATACCGGGTGCGAAGTCTTTATTTTGACAACTATTCCGATAAGGCGGTTGTTGAAAAGCTGGCGGGCTTGAGCCGCCGCGAAAAATTCCGCATTCGGCTATACAACAATGATACATCGCTGATTCGGCTGGAAAAAAAGAGCAAGATCAATCTCTTGTGCTATAAAGAAAGCGCCGTTTTGTCTGCGGAACAATGCAGCGAGCTGCTAAACGGCCGCCTTGATGCGCTGCGGGTGCCCGAATGCCCGCTGTGCATGGAGCTATACGCGAAAATGCAGTTTCAAAACCTGAGGCCCAGGACAATCGTCGATTATCGGCGCGAAGCGTATATATACCCCGCCGGCAACGTACGCGTTACCTTTGACAGCTACATCAGAATGTCGAATCAGGTGGGCGGACTGCTCGACCCTGGGCTTGTTACCATTCCGTCGGCAAGCGGCATCGTGCTTGAAGTCAAGTACGACGGCTTCATCCCCGAAATGATACGAGAGCTCGTTCAAGTCGGCGATCGTAGCCAAACCGAATTTTCGAAATATGCAGTCTCGCGACTGGTGAATTAATAGGAGGAACTTTTCATGCTTGACCAACTGTTTGATCTGACTTATCTCAACAAGGCGGCCACGTTCTCCATTCCCGACATTTTGCTTGCGATGGCCATTTCTCTGACGCTCGGCCTTTTTATTTTTCTGGTTTACAAAAAGACCTTCCGAGGTGTGATGTATTCCTCCTCGTTCGGCGTCTCGCTGCTTGCGATGAACCTCATTACAACGCTTGTCATCCTCGCCGTGTCGTCGAACCTTATCACCTCGCTCGGCATGGTGGGTGCGCTATCCATCGTCCGTTTCAGAACGGTAGTCAAAGAGCCGCTTGACCTCGTCTATCTTTTCTGGTCCATCACGGCGGGCATCATCGTCGGCGTCGGCCTGATTCCGCTTGCCGTCATCGGCTCCATCGTAATAGGACTGATTCTGTTCATCTTTGTCAATAAGAAATCGACCGATACGCCGTATGTCGTCGTCGTCCAGTGCGAAGATGAGCAGTCGGAGAAGAATGCGATTGAGCTGCTGCAGCGCAGCACAAAAAGGCATATGGTCAAATCGAAAAGCGTGTCCAAAAACGGTGTGGAACTGACCGTTGAGGTGCGCCTTAAGGATACCTCGGCAAGCTTTGTCAATTCGCTGCTTGCCGTCAATGGTGTGGAAAACGCCGTACTCGTATCGTATAACGGCGATTACTATATGTAATTTTATGCGGAAATATAAGGGGGTGGCAACATGATCGCAAGCAAACGGCTGACATGGGTGACAATTCTCCTCGTTTGCCTGTCTGTGTTCGCCTGTGCCGCCATCGTTTATGGCGCTGCCATTCAAAGCGGGACAACGCACACGACGGAATATGAAACAAAGCTGTTCGGCGATGACGTGCTGACCATCAACATTGAGGTCAGCGCGGAAGACTGGCAAAACCTGCTCGACAATGCGACGGCGAAGGAGTATATTGCCGGAGATCTGCTGATTAACGGCGTGCGCTTTTCCGATGTCGGCATACGAACCAAAGGCAATTCCAGCCTTTCGCAGGTTGCAAGCATGGATGGTAGCGATCGATACAGCCTGGAGTTTAAGTTTAACTACTATGTAAAAGGGCAAACCTGCTATGGACTCGATTCGCTTTGCGTGAACAACATGCTGGGCGACGCAACGTATATGAAAGATTATCTTTCGTATGATATCATGAAGTATATCGGGGTTGAAACCCCACTTGTCAATTACGCGAGCGTGACGGTCAATGGAGCGGACTATGGCTTCTGCGTCGCGCTCGAGCGGTATGATAAATCGTTTCTCGATAGAGCGTACCAAACCTCGGGCGGACAGCTATATAACGTGAAGATTCAAATGGGACAGCGCGACGAGTTCGCTGGCGGTGCGGACAATGAAGACGCGCAGAGCGGCCTTCGGCCCGATGCACAAGCAGCTCAGCCTGATGCACAGGGAAACGTTCAACCCGATGCACAGGCTGTCCAGCCGAGCACGCAGCCGGACACGCAGACCCAAGCCACGGCTTCAAACCGGCAGCCAAACGAAGGCATGGGCAAGGGCGGTATGGGAATGGGAAACCGCTCGGGCGGCGGAAATCTGGTCTATACGGATGACGAAAGCTCTAGCTACAGCTCTATTTTTGACAATGCGGAATTCAAAGGCAACTCCGATAAAGATCAGGCGCGCGTGATCACCGCCATTCGCAATTTGAACGAAGGGACGGATTTGGAAAAGTACTTCGACGTAGACCAGATCCTGCGTTACCTTGCGGCGCACACCGTGGTGGTCAATCTTGACAGCTATAGCTCGAGTATGCAGCAGAATTATTATATCTACGAGCGGGATGGGAAAATCACCATTCTGCCGTGGGATTATGGCCTTGCGTTCGGTGGCTTTCAGAGCGGCAGCGCCACAGATGTCGTCAACTTTCCGATTGATACGCCGGTAAGCGGCGTCACCATGGAAGAGCGGCCGCTGGTCAGCCAGCTGCTCGCCGTGCCGGAATATATGGAGAAATACCATGAGTATCTGGAGGAAATCGCGCAGGGATACTTCGGAAGCGGTTTGTTTGAAGAGACAATCGCGGCGCTCGATGCAAAAATCAGCAGCTATGTCAAGAACGATGTATCGGCATTTTTCACTTATGAGGAATATTCCGCCTCACTGCCCGCACTTATCGAGCTTGGCACGCTTCGTGCGCAAAGCATCATGGGACAGATTGACGGAACGATTCCGTCGACCACAGAGGGACAATCTGCCGATCAAAGCTCGCTGATCGACGCTTCCAATCTCAAACTCTCCGTTCTGGGAACCATGGGCGGAGGAGGGGGCGACCGCGGTGGCCAGATGCCAGGTGGCATGCCTAATGCACAGACTACGCCTGACGCACAGGCTACGCCTGACGCACAGGCTACGCCCGGAGGACAAAGCGCAGCCGGAGGGCAGACCGCACCCGGAGGGCAAAGCACACCCGGGGTGCAGAATCCGCCGGCGGACAATATGCCCGACCGCGAGCTGATGCAAAAGGCAATGCAGATTCTGCAGGAAGCCGGCGGTCAAATAACCGATGAAGCGAAAGCAAAGCTGACCGGAATCGGGCTGACAGACGAGCAGATTTCGATGCTGACGGAAATGGCGGGCAGAGGCCAAAACGGCAATACGCCACCAGACAAGCCGGGTGATGCGGCATCGACGGGCGGCACAGTTACACCGGCGACGAACAGCGGTTATGCAGGGCAGTACGTCGTGCTGCTCATGGTTCTCCTGCTGCTTCTTGTGGGCAGCGGGCTCGTCCTTGTCAAAACAAAGAAAAAATATTGACGCATACCCCCGTGCCTCGGCACGGGGGTATCTTCCAAAACGCCGCGCAAGCGGAACGTGCAATCGTGCCATTGCTATGGTAGAATGGAAACAGGAGGTGATCCTATGGCAAAGCTGTTGATTTGTGATGATGAAGAGGGGCTTCGCACGGTGCTCAAGCGATACGCCGTGTTTGAAGGGCATGAGGTATGGGAAGCCGCCAATGGCATGGAGGCGGTAAGCCTGTGCAAAAAAGAGAACTTTGATATGATTATCATGGACATCATGATGCCAGAGCTTGACGGTTTTTCCGCCGTGCGAGAGATACGCAAGTCGGCAGATACACCGGTCATTATGCTGTCTGCCCGAGGCGAGGAGTATGACAAGGTGTTCGGCTTTGAGATAGGCGTTGACGATTATGTCGTCAAGCCGTTTTCCTCCAAGGAAATGATGCTGCGCATCAACGCCATCCTCCGCCGCACGGCGAAATGTTCAAAGTCTTGCTGCAATCAGGAAGGGCATGTCATTTTTGAAAAAGAGGGCTTTACGGCGGATATGACCGCGTATAAGGTGTTTATCGACGGGGAGCAGGCAGCGCTGGCGCCAAAGGAATACGATCTGTTGTTTTTTCTCATACGGAACAGGAATATCGCCGTGCCCCGTGAAAAAATATTGACGGAGGTATGGGGATACGATTATTTCGGAGATGACCGCACACTTGATACACATATGAAGCTGCTGCGCAAATCGCTCGGCCCGTATGCCCGTTTCATTACCACGCTGCGCGGATTGGGGTATCGATTTGATGGATAAGTTTAAGCTGCAATGGAAGGTCTTTGCCTATCTGATCGGCTTTTGCGCGGCACTTGTCGTGTTATTGTGGCTCATGCAGACCATTTTTCTCAATCAAATGTATCAGTTTGTGCGAAAAACGGAAATTCGCAAAGCAATTACGCTGGTCGAAAAGAATATAGACAGCCCCAATCTGCAAAAAATCCTGTATGACTTGCAGGTCGAAAAAGATATCATGGTCGCACCGACGTCTGATTTCATGCCACCCGCCGCGCCGGACGGACGGGGCAGGGAGCAGATGAAAACCATCACACAGGAAAAGACGTTTACGCTGGCAGACGGACAGAAGATTTCGATTACGTTCCACGCGCTCATCTCGCCGGTTGACGCAACTGTTTCAACGCTGCGCCTGCAGCTTTTGCTTGTAACGGCGATCATGGTGCTGCTCTCCGTCGGTCTGGCACTGGCCATGGCACGCCGCATCGCAAAGCCGATTGAAAGCATCAATGAAAACGCCAAAACGCTGGCGGCAGGCAATTATGAGGCGCGTTTTGACGGGCGCGGTTTTCAAGAAATCAAAGAGCTGTCAGACACGCTGAACACGGCGGCGGCTGAGCTGTCTAAGGTAGAGGGGCTTCGGCGAGAGCTGATGGCGAACGTATCGCACGACCTGCGCACGCCGCTCGCGTTGATTTACAGCTATGCGGAGATGATGCATGATTTCCCTGATGAAATTACGGCGGAGCAGACGCAGGTCATCATGGATGAAACGAAGCGGCTTACCTCGCTGGTCAACGACGTGCTTGATCTATCCGCGTTTGAAGAGGGCGTGCGCAAGCCGATAACGCGGCAATACTGCCTGACGGAAAGTCTGCGAAAGACGATGGACCGCGTTTCCGAGCTGGTGAAAAACGACGGGTACGCGCTTTCGTTTGAGAGCGAAGAAGACATCGTCCTGGTCGCGGACGAGGGCAAAATCACACAGGCGTTTTACAACCTGCTGCTCAACGCGATCATCCACGGGGGAAAAGATAAAACGGTGATCGTGCGGCAAACGGCAGGGCAGGGTTTTGCCAAAATCGAGGTGGAGGATCACGGAGACGGCATCGAGGCCGAATCGCTGCCCTATGTATGGGAACGATATTACAAGGCGGACAAGACCCACAAGCGCCCCGTTACGGGAACGGGTCTGGGGTTGTCCATCGTCAAAAAAATCGTTGAGATGCATGGCGGGCAGTATGGTGTTTCCTCCACGCCGGGGGCGGGCAGCATATTCTGGTTTCAGCTTTCTTTATCGTGAAATGCCCGCATACAGACGGAAAAATAGTAAACGGCGCGGCCTAAGCCGCGCCGTTTTGATTTGAGAAACGAACGTCATACCCTATTCTGTGCGCGGCGTAAAACTCTTTCAGCTCTGTTTTTAACGCGGGCGGAAGCTCCGCTTTTTTCACGCCGAGCACGGCACCCTCAAGCGCCATCAGGCGATGAATGCAGGCCGAAACGTCAATGCTTTGAATGCGCAGCCATGCAGCGCGGCTTCCCACTTCGCGCAGCGCTTCGCAGGTGGAAATACCGACTGCGCAGAGCTGCCGCTCGATGGCGGGGCCGATATTCGGCAAGCTTGAAAGTGAGGCCATCTTTATCCCTCCGCCGGCGTTACGCCCGGCTCAGCTGTTCGACGGCTTCGTCCTCTGTCGCAACGAAAAAAATATCGTGTCCGTTGTTGCTTTCATAAATGAAGTCTCGCAGCGGCTTGCTGGTATATTTTGAATAGTCCCCAACAATGGCAAGCTTGGCGCGGTAATTGATGAATTTTTGCAAGATGTCTCCGGCGAGGCGGCTGCTCAAAATAAAAAAGTCTTCGGCGACAGACGCTTTGGACACAATGATGCGTGAGCTGCCGCTTTGATAGTATACAGTGGCGATCAGATCAAGCGCAGACGATACATCCGTGATAACCTGCTCACCGCTTTCGACAGTGGCGATGATCTCACCGTTTTTCTCTATGGTTCTGATGGTCATGGTCTCATCCCTTCGACTTGATTTTATGATTTTATCATAAAAGAGCGCATATGAACAGAAAAAAAGACACGGTCATGGAATCATCACTCCATTTCCGTGCCTTTTTGCTGTATGCCTTGGGTTTTGCGGGTTTGCGCGTAACAGGATGAAGCTCACCCCAGGTGCTGCGCCTTTGCGCGTGCATCGCCTG
>MEFT01000042.1:15523-16570 GCA_001725215.1 Clostridium sp. SCN 57-10 | reverse complement strand
GGCGTATGCCGGATAAACCGCGCAGCCGAGCCGCGCAAGCCGCTCGCTTAAAAACGCCCGCTCGGCTTGAATCACGGCGCGCCCGCGCGCGGCAAAATCTTTGCAATCCAGCGCCGCCAGTCCCGCCGCCTGCGCGGGGGAAGATACATTCCACGTCTGACCGCTGCGGCACATGGCAGCAAGCAGCGCTTCGTCGGCGCACACCGCAAAGCCGAGGCGCACGCCCGCCATGCCGTAGCTTTTGGTGAAGGCGCGCAGCAAAAACACGTTGGGCAGGCGCGCCGTGTCGGGCAGCAGCGAATGCCGCTCCGGACTGTCGGTCAGGTCGCAGAAGCACTCGTCAAGCAGAAGGCGCGCGCCTTGCTGCGCGCACCGCTCCGCAAGGCGCGCGACCTGCGCGCGCGGATAGGCGCACCCCGTGGGGTTATTCGGATTGCACAGCACAACGACGTCTGCGCCGCTCAGGTCGATACATGCATCGTCCGGCAGCATAAATCCGTCCTGCGCATGCAGCGGAAGGAACGACAGCTCGCACCCCACGGCGCGCAGCGCGTTCTCATACTCGCAGAATGTGGGCGTTACGATCAGCGCGCGCTTCGGGCGGAGCGCCGCCGCAAACAGAAAGATAAGCTCCGCCGCGCCGTTGCCGCACATAATATGCCGCGCGGGCACATTGAGCGCTGCGGAAAGTCCCTCCCGCAGCGCGGTGCAGTACGGATCGGGGTAGTCGCTCAGCCGCGCGCACGACGCTTGCACCGCGTCGATCACCGCCTGCGGCGTGCCGAGCGGCGTGATGTTGGACGAAAAGTCATAGTGCACGCGGTTGCGGTATACATCCCCACCGTGCGGGTTTTCCTGCCCCATCAGCATACAGAACCTCCCAATAAAAGTATAACCGCCGCCTTGCACGCCAGCAAAACGGCGAGCGACAGCATAGACGCGGCATACATCAGGCGGCAGGCGCGCGCGATGTCGCGCGGCTCGACGGCGCGCACCGCGTCGCCGATCGTCGGCTTGCGGCACAGCACGCCGCCATACCACGCGTCG
>MEFT01000042.1:9150-15396 GCA_001725215.1 Clostridium sp. SCN 57-10 | reverse complement strand
CATGAAGAGCGCCGCAAGGCGCGAGGGAATATAATTCGCCGCGTCGTCAAGCCGCGCCGCGACGCGCCCGAAGTAAAGATAGCGTTCGTTTTTGTAGCCGATCATCGAATCAAGCGTGTTGATCGCCTTATAAAGCATGCCGAGCGGCGCGCCGCCGAGCGCACAGAACAGCATGGGTGCGATCACGCCGTCCGACGCGTTCTCCGCCACCGTTTCAACCGCCGCGCGCGTGATGCCCGCCTCGTCAAGCCGCGCGGTATCGCGCCCGACGATCATCGAAACGGCGCGCCGCGCGCCCTCTGAATCGCCCGCCGTAAGCGCGCGAAGCACCTTCATGCTCTCGGTTTTCAGCGACCTTGCGGCGAGAATTTGCCAGCAGAGCAGCGTTTCGGCCGCAAAGCGCAGCCAGACGCTTATGCCGCCGCACAGCGCGAGCAGCGCATACGTCACGCCCCACGAGAGGGCGGGTACCAAGACGGCAACGCAATCACCCTGCCGATCAGCACAACGGGGTGCGGCAGCGCGCGCGGATCGCCGAGCAGCAGGTCAATCAAAAATCCGAGCGGCAGCGCGCAGTATGAAGTCACCACAGCGTACCCTCCACCTCCAGCGTGCCGCCGTGTAGCACTCGCACGACAAAGCCGTTTCCATTTGGCACATGCCAGTCGTAAAACGCGCGGGCGGGGCGCGCAAAGCGCTCGAGTATGGCCATAATCGTGCCTCCATGCACGACAAACGCCGCGCTTTCTCCCTCACCACATTTCGCAAGCGATGCGGCAAATGCGTCGGTCGCACGGAGCGCAAAGCCTTCGCGTGATTCACCGTTCGGAAAGGGCATGTGTCCGTCCGACGCAAGCCATGCGGCGTAACGCTCGTCGTCTGCAAGCTCGATGTAGTTTTTGCCCTCAAAATGCCCGAAGTCGCACTCACGCAGATCGGGCACGACCTCATACGGCTGTGCCGGATAAAGAATGGCCGCCGTTTGGACGCAGCGTAGCAGCGGAGAGACAAACAGGCGGTCGGCGCGCGGGTAAACCCGTGTGCGCAGCGCAGCGGCACCCTCTTGGGACAGCGGCTCGTTCGTCGTGCCGATGTAGCGTTGTGCGGCATTGCCCGCCGTCTCGCCGTGGCGCACCAAAATGACGTTATTCATCTTTGAGCACCACGGGAAGCCCGCAAAATATGCGCACGACGCGCGCGCTGCGCTCGGCCGCCGCACAGCACAGGCGCCCGACCGCATCGCGATATTGCCGCTCGAACACATCGACGGGCACAAGCCCGCAGCCGACCTCATCGCAAATGACCACGCAGTCGGGATGCGCATCAAAATACGCCTCAACGAGCGCCTGTGCGTCTTCGCCGCGCTCAAGCACGCCCCGCACCGCCAGATGAAAGCGATATAAAATACGCCCGCCGCCGAACACGCCGTCCGAAACGTCGGCGTTCTTTAGCCCGTAATATGCCAGCGCATAGGCAAGCTTGCCCTGCGCAGCTCCCCCGATGATCAGATCCAAAGCCTTGCCACCCCTTCCCCCATGACCGCGCCCCATACGATCCACAGCTCGCAGAGCGACAGAAACCACCCGGCGAGATCGCCCGTCACGCCGCCAAACACACGGTAAGACATCACGCGGTAATAGGCAAACACCGCCAACGCCGCCATCAGCGCGCATGCGCCGGCAACCGGCGCCGCCCAAACCATCGCTCCCGCCGCAAGCGCGGCGAAGGCCGCCATCACAGCCGACACTGTGCTGCGGTGCGCCGCGTCCCGAAAGGCGGCAGCCATGCCGTCTTTCTTCGCGGCGCGAAAACGGACGACGGCAAAGCCGCTGAGCGCGCGCGAAAGCACAAAGCCCGCCGCGGCAACGCCCAGCCCCCGCGAGGAAATCTGCGACAGCGCACCGAAGTAGAGCAGATAAAACAGGCATAAGCGAATGACGGCGAACGCGCCGACATTCGAGTCCTTCAAGATTTCCAGCTTGCGCTCTCTCGGCGCGTGCGAAGCAAGCGCGTCCGACGTGTCGCAAAACCCGTCCATATGAATGCCGCCGGTCAGTAGCGCGGGCAGCGCCGCCGCCGCCGCGGCGAACAGCGTGCGACCAAAGCCGAAAAATCCGCACACCCAATCGAGCACGAGCAGCGCCGCGCCGACGAACGCACCAATCAGCGGAAAAAAGCAGAAGGAATATTTCATGTTTCGCTCGTTCCACTCGACCTGCGGAACAGGTATGCGCGAATAAGTCGCAAACGCGATGAAACAGGCGTTGATCAGCTTCATAAGCGCTCTCCTTTCAGATAAAACGGCAGGCCCGCAATGCTTTCGATCACGGTGTCGGCCTCGCGCGCAAGCATGGCGTTGAGCGCGCCGAGCGTTTCAATGTACGCCGTGCAGAACGGGTCGTATTGCGCGCCGTCGGAAAACACCTCATTTGACACGACGACGAGCGCTGCCGCGCTGTCGCGCAGCGCCAGCACATCGCGCACAAGCTTGCCCGCAAGGTCGGGCGGCGGTGTGCGGTCATACATTTCGTTTGCCACGAGGTTCGACAGGCATTCAAGCAGGCAGACGGCGCGCTGGGGCAGCGGCGTTTCCCCCACGTCGAGCGCGCGCTCGACCGTGACAAATCCCCTGCCGTGCCGCATTGCGCGGTGCCGCGCGATACGCTGCTCGGTTTCCGTCCCGCCGTGCCGCATGGTGGCCAGATAAATCAGGCTCTCACCGGTCTGCCGCATGGCGATGCCCTCGGCAAGTGCCGACTTGCCGCTTGACGACGCGCCGATGACAAGTGTCATCATAGCGGCTTATACTCCTCAACAGCAATGTCGCCGAAGGTCGGCATATTGCGGTAAACGGCAAGCGCCATGTCAAGCAGCGGGAAAAGCGCCACCGCGCCTGTACCCTCGCCAAGCGCCATGCCGCACGTCAGCGGCGCGGCAAGTCCAAGTTCCTCCAGCACCATGCGCGCCGCAGGCTCGGCCGACAGATGCGACGCGAGCATATAGTCGGCGGCGGCGGGGCACAGGCGCACGGCGAGCAGCGCCGCGACGGAAGAAATCAGCCCGTCAATCACGACAGGCACGCCGTAATACGCGCCGCCGAGAAAAAGGCCGCATAGCGCGGCGATGTCATATCCGCCGACCGCTGCGAGCACACCGACGGGGTCGGCAGCACTCGGCGCGTGCAGCGCAAGCGCCTCTTCGATGATGCGCGCCTTGTGTGCGACGCCCTCTGAAGACAGCCCCGCGCCGCGTCCCGTGACGAGATGCGGCGCAACGCCGAGCAGCACCGCAGCCACGGCGGAAGCCGTCGTCGTGTTGCCGATGCCCATTTCGCCCGACGCGATGATGCCGTAGCCGCACTCTTTCAGCTCGCGCGCGATGTCCATGCCGGTTTCGATGGTCTGCTCGGCTTGCGCGCGAGACATGGCGGGCGTATGCCGAAAGTTTTCCGTGCCGCGCGCAATTTTGCGCGCCGGCACGCTTTCACACTCGCTCAGCATGCCCACGTCATAGACAAACACATCGGCACCCACCACGCGCGCCATGTTGGCGACCGTCGCCTGCCCGCGCGCGATGTTTGCCGCGACGATGGCCGTAACCTCGCTGCCCGTCTGCGTCACGCCCTCCGCCACGACGCCGTTGTCGGCACACAGGACGGCGACGCATTTTCGATCAAGCGCAAGCGCGGGATCAACACCCGCAAGCTTTTCAATCTGCCGCTCAAGCAGCCCCATGCCGCACAGCGGCTTGGCGATGCTGTCCCACCGCCGTTTGGCATAGGCGCACGCCGCTGCGTCGGACGGGCAAATGGACGCGATTTTTTCGTAAATCATGTTGATTTCCTCCCTCAGCCCGCGAAGGCTTCGGCCGCCGCAACGGTGCGAGCAATGTCATCGTCGGTATGGCACGCGCCGACGAACATCGCCTCAAACTGCGCGGGGGCAAGATAGATGCCCTGCTCGAGCATGTGATGAAAATAGCGTCCGTAACGCGCAGTGTCGCTTGCACACGCCTGCGCGTAGGAAGCAACGCCGCCTCCCGTAAAGAAAGGGCAGACGAGCGAGCCGACGCGGGTTACCGTGCGGCCCGGCAACGCGACGGAAAGACCTGACGCCAGCGCCTCCCCGCGGGCGGCAATGCCGTCATAGAGCGCGCTATTGCCCTTCAGCTGCGACAGCGTGGCAAACCCCGCCGCCATCGCGACGGGATTGCCCGAAAGCGTGCCCGCCTGATAGACCGGGCCGAGCGGCGCAACCTGCTCCATCAGCGCGCGCGCGCCGCCGTATGCGCCCACTGGCATGCCGCCGCCGATGATTTTGCCGTATACCACAAGGTCGGGCGAGACGCCGAAGTATTGCGCCGCGCCGCCCGGCGCAAGGCGGAAGCCGGTGATGACCTCATCAAACACGAGCAGCGCGCCATGTTTCGTGCACAGCGTGCGCAGCCCCTGCAAAAATCCATCTTCGGGCGGCACAACGCCCATGTTGGCCGCAACCGGCTCGACGATGACAGCCGCGATGTCGCCCGCGTGCTCGTGCGCCGCGCCGCGGGTAACGCCGCCGCTGTCCGGCGTGCCTCCGGTTAGCAGCCCAGACCCCGCCTTGACAAGCATTCCGTCGCAGTGGCCGTGATAACAGCCGACGAACTTGATAATTTTCTCGCGCCCGGTCACGCCGCGCGCAAGGCGCAGCGCACTCATCACAGCCTCGGTGCCGCTGCATACCATGCGCACCATTTCAAGGCCAGGCACCATGGCGCACATCAGCTCAGCCATCTCAACCTCAAGCGCGGTCGCCGCGCCGAAGCTTAATCCGTCGCGGCAGGCGCGCAGCACGGCCTCCTCCACACGCTCGTTGCGGTGGCCGAGCAGCATGGGGCCCCAGGATGCGACATAATCAAGGTAAGTGTTGCCGTCTTCGTCGGTCAAATACGCGCCCTTTGCCGACGCAATAAAGCGCGGTGTGCCGCCCACGGCGCGAAAGGCACGCACCGGGCTGTTGACGCCGCCGGGCAGCACGCGCTGCGCACGCGCAAACCACTCTGCCGATTGCTTGGTCATCATATCCGTTCCCCCTTATCCGATGTCGCCGCGCGCAATGGCGGCGGCAAGCTCATTTGCAAAATAGGTGATTAAAATATCCGCGCCCGCACGGTAAACGGAGACGGCGCTTTCACACATGACCTTGTATTCGTCGATCAGCCCCGCCGAACTTGCAGCCTTTATCATGGCGTATTCGCCACTCACCGAATAAGCGGCCAGCGGCAGCGCGCTCTGCTCGCGCACCGCGTGGATGACGTCAAGATACGCCAAAGCGGGCTTGACCATCAGAATGTCCGCACCCTCCGCCTCGTCTGCCGCAGCCTCGCGCAACGCTTCGCGTCCGTTGTGCATGTCCATCTGATAGGTTTTCCGATCGCCGAACGACGGCGTAGACCCGGCCGCCTCGCGGAACGGGCCGTAAAACGACGAGGCGTATTTGACGGCGTAAGACATAATAGGCAGCTGCTCAAATCCCGCGCCGTCGAGCGCGGCGCGCATCGATGCGATTCTACCGTCCATCATATCAGACGGCGCGACCATATCGACTCCCGCACGCGCGTGCGACAGCGCAATTTTGTCAAGATAGGGCAGTGTCGCATCGTTGCACACATCATGCCCGCTCAAAATGCCGCAGTGCCCGTGGTCAGTGTATTCGCACATGCAAACGTCGGAAATGAGATAGGCCTCGTTTCCCAGACGCGCGCGCACGGCGCGAACACCCTGCTGCACGACGCCGTCCTCTGCGTAGGCTCCCGAGCCGACGGCGTCTTTCTCACGCGGCAGTCCGAATAGCATAAATTTGCGCACGCCCGCTTGCAGCCCTTGCTCCACCGCCTCGGTTAGGCGGTCGGGGCTGTAATGAAACTGCCCGTCGAGCGACGCAATGGGGCTTTTGATGTTAACCCCTTCCTTGATAAACAGCGGCCAAACGAGCGAATCGACCGAAATACGCGTTTCGCGCACCATCGACCGCACAAGCTCGCTCTGCCGCAACCGTCTTCCTCTTATCATTTTATCACGCTTCCCGTAAACATTCTATCATACTTTCAATGGTCGCCTGCCGCGCCACGCGGACGCGCATGCCGAGCGCGCGTGCCCTTTGCGCCGTCTGCTCGCCGATGCACAACGCGGAAACCTCATGAAATGCCTGAAACTCCGCACGCGCACACATGCGGGCGAAGCCTTCCGCCCCGCTTGCGCTGGTG
>MEFT01000042.1:0-9112 GCA_001725215.1 Clostridium sp. SCN 57-10 | reverse complement strand
AGTTCTGCACACGAGACGCCGCCCTCCGCTAGCGCCTGCGCCAGCGCGGGCGAAGCCTCGCGCGCGCCCGCCAGCAGAGCGCGCTGCCCGGCGCAGAGGCGGCCGGAAGTAAGCAGCGCATGCCCCAGCGCCTCTCCGCTGTATATCTCGGGCACCACATCGGCCGCGATGCCGCGCGCGCGCAGCGATGCCGACGTTTTTTCGCCGACGGCGGCTACCGTCATACCGCACAGCGCGCGCGCGTCTCGCCCTTCACGCAGCAGCTGCTCGAAAAAACAGTCGACGCCGACGGGCGAGGTAAAGGCGAGCACCTGAAAGCCATCAAGCGGCGGCACCGCAAACGACAGCGGCCGTGTTTCGATGGCGGGCAGCACCGTCACGCGCGCGCCGAGCGCCGCAAGCCCGCCCTTGAGGCGGGAGGCGTTGCCCTGTGGCGAGGTGACTAGAATGCGCTTCCCGCGCAGCGGAAGCTGCGAAAACCAGTCAAACCGCTCATGCAGCGCGCACACCTGCCCCACAACGATGAGCGCGGGAGAAACCACACGCTGTGCACGCACCGTCTCTTCCAGCTGTGATACCACGGAGGCAAACACGCGCTGCTCGGGCAGCGTGCCGTTTTCAATGATGGCGGCGGGCATATTAGGCTCCATTCCGTATGCCATCAGTCCGCGCATGATTTCGCCGCAGCTTGCCACCGCCATCATAAAGACGAGGGTGCCGTTAAGACGCACGAGGGCGGCATAGTCAAGCTCGAGTACTCCGTCCTTTTGACGGTGACCCGTGATGAAATGAACCGACGAACAGCAGTCGCGGTGGGTGACCGGTATGCCCGCGTACGCCGTTGCAGCGATGGGCGAAGGCACGCCGGGCACGACCTCGAACGGCACATCGTGCTCACGCAACAGCTCAAGCTCCTCCGCCCCGCGCCCGAACAGGAAGCAGTCGCCCCCTTTGAGCCGCACAACGCACTTGCCTGCAAGCGCCTTTTCAAGCAGAATACGGTTGATGCTTTCCTGCGGCACCGGATGCAAGCCCACATGCTTGCCAACATTGATTTTTTCTGCCGTCTCGGGCATCAGGGCGAGCACGTCCTCGCCGACGAGGCGGTCGTATACCACGACCTCTGCCTGCGCAAGCAGCCGCGCGGCTTTCTGCGTTAGCAGTCCCGCGTCGCCCGGCCCCGCGCCGAGCAGATACACTGCGCCGCTCATACACCGCACCGCGCTTCCCGCATGGCGAGTGCGAGCATGCGCCCAAGCGTTTCTCCGTCCTGCGGCGCGCCGCATATGCGTTCAAAGCGCAGTGTCTCACCGGCCTCTTCCACGTCAAATCCAGTGAGCGAGAGCACGCCGTCCGCCACCACGCCGTGCGCTGCGACGGGCGAGGAGCAGCCGCCGTCAAGCGTGCGCACAAAGCTGCGCTCGGCGACGGATATGAGCCATGCCTGCTCGTCGCACACGCCACTCAGCAGCGAGCAGTCAAGCTCCGCGCGCGCCTGCAGCGCCAAAATGCCCTGGCAGGCGGCGGGCAGCATTTCGTCGGGTGAGAAAAAGCGGGAAATGCGCGCCTCCAGCCCAAGCCGCGTGAGTCCCGCGGCGGCAAGCACAAGCGCGCCGAACTGCCCGCCGTCCAGCTTTTCAAGCCGGGTGATCACGTTTCCGCGCACCGGCGCAACCACACAGCCCGGATAAAGCGCACGCAGCTGCAGCGCGCGCCGTTTGGACGAGCAGCCGATGGGCTTTCGAATGTCGATTTCATCCGCGCCGGCGGGCAGTACAAGCGCGTCGCGCGCGTCGCCGCGCGGCAGCACGCCGACGATGGGAATACGCGTGTCAACCTCCATCGGAACGTCTTTATAGCTATGTACAATCATGTCGATTTCCCCGGCGAGCAGCGCAAGCTCCAGCTCCTTAGTAAAAAGCCCTTTGCCGCCGATCTCATCGAGCGGGCGATCTAAAATGCGGTCGCCCGTCGTTTTATAGGTCTTGATTTCTACGTTCATTTGCGGGTGTGCGGCGAGCAGCGCATCCCGCACAATCTCCGCCTGTATCACGGCGAGCCTGCTCTCGCGGCTGCCCAATCTAATGCAATTCATTCCAAAGCGCCTCCCTGATGCTTTTTGCCGCCTGCGCCACCTTGTGATGCGAAGCTCCGTCGCCGCAAACGCCCGCTGTAATCTCGCCCTGCGCAGCAATGGCGGGGAAATAAAACGAGCATTCCTCCGCGCGGTCTGCGATACTGGCGAATACGCCGCGATGACGCGCCAGCGCGGCGATACGGCGATTGACGGCACGGTCGTCCGTCGCGGCGACCGCGAGAAACGCGCCGTCTATGTCGCCGTCTTCAAACGAACGGCGCGCAAGGTTGATTTTTCCGCTTTCGGCAAGCGCGGCAAGCTCGTCCGTCACCTCTGGCGAAATGACCTTTATATCAAAATCAAACAAGCAGAGCGACTGCACCCTGCGCGACGCCACCTTGCCGCCGCCGACGACGAGTGCCGTCTTGCCCCCGCACGCGACAAAGAGCGGAAAATGCGTGCGCCGCGCAGCGTCTTCACGGCTTTCACGCTTTTGCTCCCACGCGCGCACGCGCCGCCAGCCCATCGCAATCAGCTCCTCCGCCTGTGCAAGCTCGTCGCTGTGTGACGCGCGCGGGTCGGTGCTGTCCGCGATTTCATCGATGTTCCACACGCGCACACCGGGCAGAAGCGCCACTGCCGGCTCGATGTCGCGCGGCACGGCGAGGTCGAGATAAAGGCGCGGAATGTCCGCCCGTCCTGCAAGCTGCTCCGCCGTAAGCGTATAATGCGGGCTTGCCGTCGCGCTGACCACGGCGTCAAACTCCCCCAAGCGCTCGTAGCGCGCCGCGTAGTCGATGATCGATACGCCGTGCGGCACGGCGACCTCGCCATGCCGGAAGCGGCGCTGCGTCATCGTCACCGCAAGACCCGCGCGGGCGCATTCGTCGGCGCACGCGCGCCCCATCTCGCCGTTTCCGATGACGAGCATGCGGCGCGCTTCGCTGTTTGCCAGCAGCAGGTCGCGCGCCGCCGTCGCGGCGGACGCGTCGCCATGCGAAAAGCGCAGCTCGGTTTTCACGCGCTTCGCGGCGGCAATCGCCTCGCGAAAAAATACCTCAAGCGCGCCGTCGGCGGCCTGCGCCGCGCGCGCCTGCCGCAGCGCGTTTTTCACCTGCGTTAAAATCTGATCCTCCGCGAAAATGCGCGAGTTCAATCCGCACGCCGTTTGCGCCAGATGGGAAAATGCCTGCTCGCCGCACAGCACGGCACAGCCCTCCCACTCGCGCGACGCAACGTGCGGCAGCAGCGAAAAGGGTGCAATGTCCGCGCCGTCTTCAACCGACACGTAAACCTCCGTGCGGTTGCACGTCGCCAGCACGACGGCGCCGCGCACGCCCGCCGTCTGCTTCGCACATGCAAGCGCTGCCTCCGCCTGCTCCGCCGTCAGCGCGAAGCGCTCGCGCCGCGCGATGTCGGCGCACGCGTGGTCGACGCCCGACATGACAATGTTCATCGCCATCACAGTACGCGCCCCGTCGCCTGATAGAGCAGTGCGTTGCATATGGCGGCGGCCACGTTGCTGCCCCCCTTGCGTCCTCGCGCCACGATGTGCGGTACATCGGTTGACAGCATCAAATTCTTGCTTTCCACCACGTTGACGAAGCCGACGGGCACGCCGATGACAAGGCGCGGGCGAAGTGCGCCGTCGCATATCAGCTCGTAAAGCCGCACAAGCGCCGTCGGCGCGTTGCCGACGGCGAAAATCACATGGTCGCCCAGCGCGGCGGCCTTTTCAACCGCCGCCTGTGCGCGCGTCGTACCGCGCCGCACGGCCTCGCGCGCCACATCCTCATCGCCGATGTAGCATACGACCGAGCAGCCGAGCCGCTCCGCCGCCGCTTTGTTGATGCCCGCGCGCGCCATCGCGGTGTCGGTGACGATGGTCGCGCCGCCACGCAGCGCGTCGAGCGCATGGTGCACGGCGTCGGGTGAAAAGGCCAGATTGTCGGCATAGTCAAAATCAGCCGTCGTGTGAATCACGCGCTTGACGACCGCTTCCCGTTCGGGCGCAAGCGCTTTGCCGCCCAGTTCCGCCGTTATCATTTCAAAGCTCCGCTTTTCGATTTCGTGCGGAAGCACGTTTTGCAGTTTGATGTTCACCCGTTTGCCCCTTTCCCTGTTGCGCCGTATTGCGCGGCGGCTGTGACGAAGCGCTCCGCAAACGCGGGGTTGCCGTAAAAATATAAATGCGGAAAGCCCGCGTGCAGACTCTCGTCCGCGTGGACGCACGCCCACCGCGTGCCGCGCACCGGCTTGACGGCGTCAAAAGTATCGCCGCAGGCGTCCGACTCGAAATAATGGAATTCATGCGCGCCGATGCGCGCGCCCTCCGGCGCGAGCAGGCCGTCACGCCGCGCCGTCAGCTCCGCGTACCCGAAGCGGCGCAGCCTGCCCGAAAAGCGGCATTCGGCGGGGATGACGCCCGCAAGCGACCACCGCCTGCCCTGCTCGTCGGTCAGTCCGTCGTGCAGATACAAAAACCCGCCGCACTCGGCAAATATGGGCATGCCCTCGCGATGCGCGCGCCGAAGGGCGCACAGCATGGCGGC
This sequence comes from Clostridium sp. SCN 57-10, assembly GCA_001725215.1. Taxonomy (GTDB): domain Bacteria; phylum Bacillota; class Clostridia; order Oscillospirales; family Butyricicoccaceae; genus SCN-57-10. The sequence continues at coordinate 4,483 of MEFT01000042.1, read as the reverse complement.
ATTGCCCGAAAGCGCTTCGGCATGCAGCTCGGGGTAGCCGCCGCCGAGGTAAAGCGCGCACGCCCCCTCGGGCAGCGCCTCGTCCTCCATGGGCGAAAACGAAACGAGCCGCGCGCCGAGCCGCGCAAGCAACTCCAAATTTTCGCGGTAGTAAAAGCAGAAGGCGCGGTCACGCGCAACGGCGATGACCGGCACGCAATCGGTTGCGCGCGTAACTGGCGGCAGCGCGTCTTCGATGGGCGGCGCGGTGCGCGCAAGCGCAAGCAGCGCGTCGATGTCCACCGTCTGCATCAGCTGCCGCGCCATGGCGGCCAGCTTTTCGCGCAAGCCCGCAACCTCCGCCGCCGTTACGAGCCCGAGGTGGCGCGACTCAAGCGCAAACCGCACGTCGTGCGGCACATAGCCAAGCACCGGCACGCCGCACTCGCGCTCAATCAGCGACTTGAGCAGCTGATACTGCATCGCGGTGCAGCGATTGAGCAGCACCGCCGCAATGCGGCTATTTTCGCGAAACGCCAGAAAGCCGCGAATGAGCGCGCATACCGAGAGCGACGCGCCCTTTGCGTCGACGACGAGCACGACGGGCGTGTCGGTCGCGCACGCGAGGTCATAGGCGGACGCCGTATCGGTCGTGCCGCCGAGGCCGTCGTAATACCCCATCACGCCCTCGACGACGGCGACGTCGCACCCGCGCGCGCCGTCTGTGAGCAGGGCACGCACCGTGCCGCGCGGCGTGAAAAACAAGTCAAGATTGCCCGATGAAACGCCCATCACCTCGCGGTGAAACATCGGGTCGATGTAATCGGGTCCGCACTTAAACGCGGCGGGGCGCAGACCGCGCGAGACGAGCGCCTGCAGCAGGCCGCACGTCAGCGTCGTTTTGCCCGCGCCGCTGTGCGTCGCCGCAAGCATCAGGCGCGGTGTGCTCATGCGTCCACCCCTTCCGCGGACAGTAGAAACACGGGGTTTTGCCCCGTCATCATGTGATACGCCCCCGCCGCTCTGGCGCGACTGACGGCGATCTGCGTGACGGCAACTTCTCCAAAGCCTTGCTCGCGCAGCGCCGAAAGCGCTTCAGACAATGTTTCAAGCGCGATGGCGCTCATCACGACGCGCACGCGCGCGTTTTGCTCGCGCAGCGCCGCGAGGATGGCGCGCAGATTGCCGCGGCTGCCGCCGATGAACACACAGTCGGGCGCGGGCAGACCCGCAAGCGCCTGCGGCGCGCGCCCTTCGATAAGCGTCAGGTTATACGCGCCGAGCCGCTCGCGGTTTTCGCGCACAAGCGCACACGCCTCGGGGCTGCACTCGACGGCGTAGACGCGCGCCATGGGCGACAGCAGCGCAAGCTCAAGCCCGACCGAGCCGGTGCCCGCGCCGACGTCGTAAATCACATCGGCTTTTCGCGGCGCAAGCCGCGCGATGGCGGCGGCGCGCACCTCCTGCTTGGTCATCGGCACGTCGCCGCGCACAAACGCGTCGTCGGGCAGACCACCCGACATAAGCGCGCGGCGCGGCGCGTCATTCACGACCCACACGGCGGAAAGCGGCGCGAAATCGCGCCCGCACAGCGCGTCTGCGCGGTCTGTGACGATGCGCTCCTGTGGATAAGACAGATTTTCGCCGACGGTGACCTCGGCGTCTCCCAGTCCCGCCTGCGTCAGCGCCTCGGCGATGGTGCGCGGCGTGACGCCGCCGCCTGTGAGAAAGAAGGTCTCGCGCGACGAAAGCACGCTTCCCACCACATTGCACGCAACGCCGTGCGCGCTGACAAGGCGCGCGTCCTGCCACGGGCGGCACAGCTTTGCCGCAAGATACTGCACGGTCGTCACGCCGCACAAACAATCGACCCGATGCCCGGAAAGCAGCGGCAGCAGCTTTTTCGCGCCGCTGTAAAAGCCGACGTCGCCGCTCATGACGACGCAGGCGCGCGCAAGCCCCTCCTGCGCGCGCAGCGCGGCGCAGATGTCTTCGGGCGCGATGGCCGCGCGGCGGTTGCGCGTCACGCCGTCCGGCAGCCCGTCCAGCATGCGCTGCGCGCCGACGACGAGCTGCGCTTCCTCAAGCGCGCGCCGCGCGCCGAGCGTCAGTGTATCCGCATTACCCATGCCGATGCCGACGATTGCGATGTCCATCAAAACCCCTCCTCCACCATACGCGCCACTTCGTCGTAGGAATATCCCGTCTCGGACGGGCGGGCGACGACGAATACGGCGGCGCCGCAGTCGTGCGCGGCGCGTACCTTGTCAAGAAAGCCGCCCTCCGCCCCGCCGTCTTTGGTTATCATCAGCCTGATCTCATATTGCCGCATGACGCGCGCGTTTTCCTCATAGGAAAACGGCCCCTTGCCCGCAAGGATATGACGCGCGTCAAGCCCCGCCGCGGCGCACAGCGCCAGCGATTCCTCCGTCGGCAGCACGCGGGCGTAAACGCGCTCGCGCCAGCCGCGTATCGCGGTATACGCCGCGATTTCCTTGCTGCCCGTCGCCGCCAGAACGGCGCCCTCCGTATCATCTGCCGCCGCGCACGCCTCGGCGAGCGACGGCAGATAAACGCAACCCTCCGCGCGGCTTTCGGCGCGCAGCAGCCTGACATAGCGCGCGCCCGTTTCGGCGCAGGCGGCACGCAGATTGCGGCTCACCTCCACGGCGTAGGGGTGCGTCGCGTCGACCACGGCGTCGTAGCACGCGCCGCGCAGGTGCTCCGCCATGGCGCGCGCATCCATGCGCCCCGTATGTACGGTGAGGCGTGCGTCATGGGGCAGCAGCGCGCCGCCGTATTCGGTGGCGACCGCCGCCGTCACACGGCACCCGCGCGCAAGCGCGCGTTCGCACAGCCTGCGCCCCTCGGTCGTGCCCGCAAAGATCAACAGCTTCATCGCTTGTTCTCATATCCTCTCGGCGTTACCATTTTTCCGTGGACGCACCGCGTGCCGGCGTTGCCGATGAACACGGTGCAAAACATATCGAGCTGCGCGTCCCGCAGCTGCGCAAGCGTGAGCAGCTCGCTCTGCTGCCCCTCGCGACCGATGTTGCGCACCCAGCCGCACACCGTTTCGGGCGGCTTGGCGCGCAGCAGAATGTCGCACGCTTTTTGCAGATAGTCGGCGCGCTTTTTGCTCGCCGGATTGTAAAGCGCGACGCAGAAATCGCCCTGCGCCGCGTAAAGCAGGCGCTTTTCAATCAGTTCCCACGGGGTGAGCAGGTCGGACAGGGAAATGACGGCGAAATCGTGCGACAGCGGCGCGCCAAGCACCGCCGCACCCGAAAGGGCGGCCGTGACACCGCACACTACCTCGATGTCGACGGCGGCATAGCCGTCCGAAAGCTCGTAAATCAGTCCCGCCATACCATAGATGCCCGCGTCTCCGCTGCATACCATCGCCACCGTTTTGCCCGTCGCCGCCTCGCGCAGCGCGGCGTGGCAGCGCTCAATCTCGCGCGTCATCGGCGTTGTGAGCACCGGCTTATCGGGGTAAAGCGGCGCGACCAGCTCGGTATAAACACCGTAGCCACAAATCAGGTCGGCGTGCTCGAGCGCGGCGCGCGCGGCATAGGTCATGCCCTGCGCCTCTCCCGGCCCGAGGCCGACCACATAAAGCTTACCCATCGAGGTTCCCTCCCAAATCATAAAAAACGACGCGCATCGCAAGCGCCATGGTTACGCCGTCTTTCGCATATTTTCGCGCGACAAGCGCGCCCCCGCCGCTGCCGAGCACCGCGCTGCGCTCGCACACGTTATCAACGCCCGTCGCGCCGCGTACAAAGTCAGACGCGGTAAATTCGCCCGGCAGCGCGCTCAGCTGCTGCGCGGAATAGGTTTCAAACGGCAGCTTAAGCCGCGTGCACAGGCGCAGAAGCGCCTCCTCCCGCGCCTTGAGCGCGATGGAGTACACACCGCACAGCGCAAGCGGCGAAATATCGTGCCGCGCAAGAAATTCCGCAAGCACGGCCTCGACCGTCTCGACTGAAACCCCTTTTCGGCACCCTACGCCAAGCGCGAGGCAGCGCGGCACGAGGTGCAGCGCGCCCGCGCGGCACGACGCGCCGTGCGAAATCAAAATGTCGTAACCGTCCGCCTGCGTAAGCGCCACGCCGTGGGGCGGCGCGCCGTGCAGCGGTACATCAGACTTAATGTGAACCATTTCACCGCGCAGCAGACGCGCCGAAACCGGCTTGATGCACGCAGGATTCGCAATGGAAAGCTCCTGCGAAACGGCCCAGTCGTCAACGGCGAACACGCCGCGCACGTCGGTCGCCGTCGTCAGCACGGGCTGCGCGCCGAGATGCGCCGCAACGCGCCGCGCGAGGCGGTTTCCGCCGCCGATGTGCCCCGAAAGGATGGGCACGACAAACCGCCCGCCCTCGTCGAGCACAAGCACGGCAGGGTCGCCTGTCTTGGACTGCACATGCGGCGCGACGGCGCGCACCGCGATGCCCGCCGCGCCGACGAACACTAGCGCGTCCGCGTGCTCAAAGCCGCG
>MEFT01000041.1 GCA_001725215.1 Clostridium sp. SCN 57-10 | reverse complement strand
GTATTTAATATTTGATACCGTCGATCTCAAGCGGCGCGGTCGTCGTAATGCACGAGATAAAGCTCTGCCCGTGGGCAATGATCAGCTCTGCGCCATCGGCTGTCATGAACGTGATCGGCGAGTTGTAGCTGTCCTTTTTCCAAGAGATGTCCACCATCTTGCCATCGCAGAAGTAATAACCGGTACCGGTGCCAGTTGTTTTTACGGTGACGAGGTGCAGCGCGTTGTTGGGTACATCTGAGGTTTCCATACGCAGTACGAACAGGTTGCGTACTTCGATCTGCTTTTGCTGCTTGGCGTCCATATGCGGGTCGCCGTATTGATAGCGGAGATAGGTGCCGTTCTCGGCGTTATACTCGAAATAAGGCTTGTTTCGCTCACCGAACATCAGCCCGATGTGATTTGCCGCCGTTCCGCTGGCGGACGAAGGCGCTTCTCCAAAGGTGAACGCAGAGGGCGCGCCGCTCAGCGAAAGGTCTGCTTTCAGCTTGGGCAGCGCAGCTTCGATTTTTGCGCCATCGGTGTAGACAGAATGCTCAAGACCTATGGTTTTGCGGCGCTCCGGGTCACGCAAAAACAGAGTGCCCTCCCAGTTGCCGCGAATGCCGTCAATTGAGATCAGATCTTTGCGCGCCGCAATCGCCTCATAGGCGGGAACGCTGCCGCCGAAATGCATGTAAACGGCGCCATAGCTTTGCGCTATGTCAATAAAGTAGGGGCGCGCACTGCGGACCGAGGCGAGCGCCTCGATTTTTGAAGGGTCTTGGAACAGACAGAGCAAACGTGTAATGCGCCCTTCAGCCAGCATTTCATAAATGATGTCGGCCTGCGATACGCCCCATTGGGGCAGACTGTCATAACTGTTGCTCACCATGATGGCAACCGGCCGGCTCTCGAGCGCCGCGTCAACAATTCCGTCGCACAGACCGGTCAGCGGGTTAACGTTGCCGGTCGGCACGAAGGGCGGCGCGGTCGTCTCTGTCGTCTCGGCTAGGCTCGTCTCCGCTCCTTGCGGCACGGTGTCCGCTCCCGGGTCGGTCGGCTCCTTAGCGCCGCAGCCCGCAAGCGTCAGCAGAAGGGTAGCCGTGCACAGCAGCGCGGCAATATTACGCGTTCGCATTGGTGCTGTCCCCTCCGTCCTCCGGCTCACTCAGCAGAAATTCGATCATTTTTTTATAGATCAGCTCTGCGTTGCGGCGAAATTTGTCCTCGAGAAGCGAACATTGGCGTTGGGTAAATACCGTCATGTCGACCGCAGCGACGGTCTGTCCGTCAGGCTCGCTGATGCGCAGCGTGACGGTATAGGTCTGGTCAGGGTTTTCGACGTGCGTCGTCGTGATAGTTGAGTTGCGGCGAATTTTGCGCACAAGCCCGATGGCTGCGGCTTCGGCTCGGTCACGCACGCTTTGGCGCAGATCGCGCTCAAGCATATCGAGCAGTTCTTTACCGCGCGGCGTAATCAGATATTCTTTTTCAGGCCCAGCGTCTACCACGGCGATATGTCGCGCCTTGACCAGGTCTTGAAAAGCGGCGCTGTATTCAAAATAGCCGAAGCCGTCGTCGATAAAGACGACTTCAAGCAGATCGGATTCCTTTACGGCAAACGGAAGCAGGGAGAGACAGAATAGAATCAGGTGCTTGATGTCCGGCTGCTCCTTGATAAAGCCATGTCTTTGCATAACATCCCTCCGTCAGATGGTTTGAAATATATGTATTATACCATATTTCGCAAAGAAAGGAAAGCGTTTCGGCGGGAAAAGGCACAAATGCGGACGCGTCCGCATATATTCTCTATGACGCACTGCGTGCGGCCGAAAAGGGTCCAAAGCGAGAAGGGGGATCATGATGCAAAGGCAATATGACGTGAAAATCCTGAAGGAAACCAAAGAGCTGTGCTGCGGGGATTCGCTGTTTTACGACTGCGAAATCTGCTATCCTCAGATTGCGGCATCACCGCAGATCAGCGCATTCTATAAGCGCAGAAGCGCGCAGCTCATGCAGCAATATGCATCCGGTGCGGCGCGCAGCGGCGTGCGCGTGCGGTGCGCGTTTGAGCCGATGTATCAGGAAAACGGGCTGCTGTCTATCTTTGGCGACCTTGTGGTCGAAAGCGAGGTCAGGCAGATTGCTATGATTCGCATGGCTGAGACATGGCGTGTGCGCGATGCGACGTTACTCCCGCTGCAAAGCCTGTTCCGCAATGCGCGCGGTTTGGCGATGCTGCAAAAAGAGGTGGATGCACAGCTGCGCGCACGCATCGGAGAAGGCGAAGGCGTCTATTTCCGCGATGCGCCGGCACGTGCCCGCTCACGCATGTCATACTATCTGGCGGCGGACGGTTTCGTGCTTTTTTACCCGTGTGAATATCTGGCGAACCGCAACGAAGGCATCCCGTCGTTTTTCGTGACCTATGACAGCGTGCGCGGCGTGCTCGCTATTTCACTTTAAATTCATTGCATCATAGGGGCATTTATGGTATGATCATACCATAATTCGTTGAAAAGGGAGCATAAGATATGCACGCTCGCAAGCGCGCGGCCCTGCGCGTAGTTCTGATAAGCCTGTGCGCCGTATTGCTGTTTGCGGCCACTTATTTCTCCGTGAGGCCGAAGAATATTTTGCCCGACTGGTTCTCTTACGCGCTCTACGCGGTGCGCGAGGATACTGATACCCTGCGCCGCGGCAATGCGGCACTCGTTCAGCGGGAGGAGTATGAGCAGGGCGGTCTTGCCGCTTATTACGACACCGACGGCGCCATTCGCTATGCGCGCACCGATATGAGCGGCGGAACGCCGAGTGTCGGTGTCGATGGGGCGGAGTTGATCGGGACGGTGCGCAGCCGTGTCTTTGTGCTCGGTGCTGTCGCCGCGTTCTTGTCAGACTGGGCGATTTTTCTTTGGGGTGCCGATTTGGCGCTTGCTTTGTTTTTGTTCGACCGTGTTGTTTCGCTTCCGTCGCGTAGACGCGCGGCGCGCAAGCGCGAAATGATGCGCCGCTTTCAGGAGATGGGAGAACGGTTTGAAGACGCAGATGCGGGCGTCGACTACTAGCGGACGCCGGTCGGCGTAAGCCTCTTGCGTACCAGTGTTACATAGTTTCGTAGCAGCATAGATAGAATGATTTAAATAGGAGGTACAGGAAATGTCTTTTCTTAACAAACTGGGTGAAATTGCAAAAACTGTAGGCGACAAGACCAATGATGCGCTCGAGCAGGGCAAAGCGGCAATTCGACTCAAGACCGAGGAAGCAAACTTTGCAGAGCAGATGCGCAAAATCGGAGAACATTACTACGCACGCCGAGCCGAAGGGCTTGCGCTTGATGAGGAAGTGGCAGAGGCTTGTGCCGCCGCAGACACATCAAAGAATGTCATGGCCGAAATCCGTACCGAGCAGCAGCGTCAGCGCGCCGAGCGTGACGCGACGGTGGAAGCAAAAGTCGCGCGCGAGCCGGTCGGCGCCGTATGCGGCGGCTGTGGCGCCATTAACCCCCCGGGCACGAAATTCTGCCGCGAGTGCGGCATGCCGGTCGAGAATGCCATTCCGACCAAGCGTGTGTGCCAAAACTGCGGCGCGGAGCTCTCGCCCGATACCAAGTTTTGCGGCGAGTGCGGAGCAAAAGCGGAGTAACAGACCAAAAGACAGACATCGGCGCTTCTTTTCAGGGGAAGCGCCGGTGTTTCTGCGTGTAAGGCAAAGAAATAAAGCTTGACTTTCTTGCCAAATGTGTGTAACATATATATGTTATCCTTGTCTGCCCAAAGGCAGGCCATAAGTCCAAAAGGAGGTGCAGAAATGCCGAAAGTTACCGGAAAGTACGAGACCATCTTCATCGTTGACGTGACGAAGGGCGAAGAGGTGATCACTTCGGTCACCGAAAAGTTCAAGTCCCTCATCGAGGCGAACGCCACGGTGTCGAACGTCGCGGATTGGGGCAAGCGTCGTCTTGCGTATCCCATCAACGATATGAACGAGGGTTACTATGTTCTCGTCGAGTTCGAGAGCAAGCCTGAATTCCCCGCAGAGCTTGATCGTGTGTACAAGATTACCGATGGAATCATGCGCTCGATCATTGTAGCGAAGAACTAAGGGAGGCGCTTTATGCTGAACAAAGCGATCCTTATGGGGCGGCTGACGGCCGATCCCGAGCTTCGCCGCACGCAGAGCAATACCGCCGTTACTTCGTTTACGCTTGCCATAGACCGCAGCTACTCTAAGGGCGTAGAAAAGCAGACCGATTTCATCGACATTGTCGCATGGGATAAGACCGCAGAATTTGCTTCAAAGTGGTTCCGCAAAGGTCAGCTTGTCGCTGTTTCCGGAAGGATTCAGGTGCGCAACTGGGAGGACAAGCAGGGTCAGAAGCGCCGCACTTATGAGGTCGTTGCCGAAGAAGTGCATTTTGCCGAGAGCAAGCGCGATTCCCAGCCCGGCTATGAAAGCGGTGCGCAATATCCACAATATCGCGATACCGGCGTTCAAGCTGCCTCGGATAACGGCGGCTTCCGCGAGATTCCAGACGATGACGGCGAGCTGCCGTTTTAACACTGATTAAGGAGGTAGTATCATGGAGAGAGAAAACAGAGAAAGACCCGAGCGCTCTCCGCGTGACCGTCGCCGCCGCAAGGTATGCCAGTTCTGCGTCGACAAGGTTCAGGAGATTGATTATAAAGACACTGCCAGACTGCGCAAGTATATTTCTGATCGCGCGAAGATCCTTCCGCGCAGAATGACCGGCACTTGCGCCGCGCATCAGCGTCAGCTGACCGAGGCCATCAAGCGCTCGCGTCACATCGCGCTCCTGCCCTATACGGCGGAATAAGAGCAAATATGCGCTTCGGCGCATTAAAAAGCGAGAGGCTTCGGCCTCTCGCTTTTGCTTATCCTATGCAGTATGTGACGGCTTGCCGAGATATGCGCAGCGCAGGCAAATAAGAAAGCGCAGATGTCTTGTTAAAGAGATGCCCCTGACTCCTGTGCCTGGGCGCCTTCGGGCTGCTTGGTGAAGGCGGCGCGCAGTGTCTGCAGCGTTTCCGACATTGTTTCGTTTTTGCGCTTTGTGGGGTCATAACGGAACAATCGGAAGAAAAACTGCGTCAGCGGCCCCCCCGCGACGACGGAAATCAGCGTACCGACGCCGACAGAGCCGCCAAGAGCAAAGCCAAGCGCCACGGCAACCATTTCTACCCCCAGCTTGCAAACCCCGATGGGGAAGGGAAGCCGTTTGGTCAAAACAACCATCAGCGTATCGCGCGGGCCGGCGCCGAGGTCGGCAGACATATAAAAATACATTCCAAGCGTGACGAGCACAAGGCCGATGGCCAAGAGAAGCAACCTTCCCGGCATGGTTTCGGCAGAAGGAATGAGGCGCAGTGCGATAATCACATCAAAAAGCGGCCCAATGCAAAGAATGTTTAAAAAGGTGCCGAACCCGATGCGTTCCTTGGAAAAAACGTCGTAGGCTAAGATCACAAGTCCGATGATGATGGAGGCTTGCCCCATGGTAATGGGCATAACTTTGGAAGCGCCGTGGTTGAGTACATCCCAGGGTGAAAGCCCAAGCTCTGCCACAAAGGAGAACGCGATCCCGGCAGAAAGCAGAACGAAGCCCAGAAAAAGCTTGGCAAAGCGGAGTAACAGAGACTTCACAGTAGCACCTCGATTCATAGTATCGAAACCTTGATTATTTTATCATAACTGTGTGTTATATGCAATGCCCATTTTTTATTCATCATGTCTGCAGTTTGCTGTGTGAACATGCGCAGCGGGCAGTCTTTTGAAGGAAGACACCGCATACCATGTTCCGGGGGGATTGTATGTACATCGTAAAATTCCGCACGGTATTACGAGGGCTTGTTTTGACATTACTCATGGCCGCAGGTATAATGATCTTAATGTATAGCGCACGCCACCACACCGTGGTACCAACCTTTACGGCGCTTCCGTGGGAGGCTTGCGTGTTGCTTGACGCGGGGCACGGGGGAGAGGATGGCGGGGCCGTCTCTCAAAACGGTACCGTGGAGGCAACCATCAATCTTGCGATTACACGCAAGACGGAAGCGCTAATGGGGTTTCTAGGTGTGCGCGCACGGCTGACGCGTTCCGATGAAAGCTCGCTCGATTATACGGCCGGCGCGCCGACGCGCACCAATAAAGCGGCCGATCTCAACGCGCGTCTTCGTCTTGCGCAAAACGCTCCGCAGCTTGACTTTGTCAGCATCCATATGAATAAGTTCGGGCAGGAAAAATACTATGGCGCGCAGGTGTTTTATTCGCCCAACGCGCCCGAATCAAAAACGCTGGCGGAGTATATGCAAGCCAGACTGCGTTCTACGCTCGATCCCGACAACGCCCGCGTCTGCAAGCCATCGCCCGATGGCGTGATGCTGATGAAGTATATCAAATCGCCTGCGGTGACGGTGGAATGCGGTTTTTTATCCAATCAAGCGGAAGAAGAAAAGCTTCGCAGCGATTTATATCAGACAAAAGTGGCGATAGCCATAACCTGCGGCTATATAGATTATTTAGAAATGAGAAATTAAAATGGCGAAAAAGAAAACAGTGTTTCTTTGCACCGAATGCGGTTTTGACGCGCCCAAATGGTCGGGTAAATGCCCTCAGTGCGGTCAGTGGAAGTAGGGGTCGTTTGGTGCCCGCGCCGTGTCAGCGGGACACGGCGGCGTACCGACGCCGCTTGACGACATCCGTGCGGATGAAGGAGAGCGCACGCGCACGGGCATCAGCGAGCTTGACCGCGTGCTTGGCGGAGGTATGGTGCAAGGTTCGCTCGTGCTTGTGTCGGGCGAACCGGGCATTGGGAAATCCACGCTGCTGCTCCAGGCGTCCGACAAGCTTTGCCGTGCGGGCACCGTGCTTTATGTAACGGGAGAGGAGTCGCTTTCGCAGATCAAGCTGCGTGCGGCTCGTCTCGGCATCGGCGGGCGTGCGCTTCTCATTTGCGCCGAAACGGAGCTTACGAGCGTGCTTGCCACGGCCGAGCGGCTTTCGCCCTCCGTTATCGTCATTGATTCCATTCAAACCATGTACGACGCGCAGGTAAGCTCTGTGCCGGGCAGCGTGTCGCAGGTGCGCGAGTGCACCATGCGGCTTATGCAGTTTGCCAAGCTGCGCGGCGTGTCGGTCATTCTCGTCGGCCACGTCAACAAAGACGGCGCCATCGCGGGCCCCAAAGTGCTTGAACATATGGTGGATACGGTGCTCACCTTTGAGGGGGAGCAGCACGCAACTTATCGTATGCTGAGAGCGACAAAAAACCGCTTTGGCTCGACCAACGAAATGGGACTGTTTGAAATGACGGGCGAGGGGCTTGTCGATGTGCCGAACCCATCGGCGGCGCTGCTTTCCGGCCGACCCGAGGGGGCGAGCGGCAGCTGCGTCGCGGCGGTGCTTGAGGGCACGCGCCCCATTCTGGCAGAGGTACAGGGGCTGGTGACGAAATCGGCTTACGGCTCTTCCCGGCGCACAGCGGCCGGTATCGATTATAATCGAGCCGTGCTGCTGCTCGCCATTCTCGAAAAGCGGGCAGGGCTTATGCTGAGCGCGTATGACACATACATCAACGTCGTGGGCGGACTTTTGCTGGACGAGCCCGCCGCCGATCTGGCGGTGGCGATGGCGGTCGCCTCAAGCTATCTTGAAAAGCCTATCGCAGGCGATGTCGCCGTGTTTGGTGAAATAGGGCTCTCCGGCGAGCTGCGATCGGTTTCGGGCGCGGCGCAGCGCATTTCAGAGCTGCGCCGGCTCGGTTTCGGGAAATGCATTCTCCCTAAAGCGTGCATGGCGGGGCTCAAGGGAGCGGCCGGCATAGAGCTGCTGCCTGCTTCGGATGTGCGCGAAGCCATAAGGATGGGTTTTGGAACATAAGCTTTATGCACGAGCCACAAAATAGATGCAGCCGTTACGGCTGCGCTCGCCCGCGGACGCGGCGCGCGTAAGGTCACATTCACCATTTCGGAAATAAATACATTCATTTTCGCGACAGGCAATCGCCATTTGTTTCATCTCCTTTAAATTCGTGTTGCGCTAAATATTTTCACCCAAATGAAAGAGAATATGAAGCGAAGAATGCGATGGGGGATGAGAATATTAAAAATAAAATTGTCATTTTTGCGACCGCCGTGATCATCGTGATCATGGTGCTCGTCAGTATGGGCATGAAGGGAGACAAGCCCATAGAGGCCGCATGCGTGCTGCCGCTCGTACGCGATGTGATCGATACGGTGACGCTGCGCGGAACGGTGATCGAACAAGGCCGGGATACCGTCTATCCAAACGGCGCATCTCGTATTCTTTCGGTTTACGTAAAGGTAGGCGACAAGGTTGCACGCGGGCAGACGCTGATGCGGCTCGAAACGGTTGACGACCGCGAAACTTTGTCCGAGGGTGTTTATCGTGATGCAGAGCGGTCGCTTGAGGAGTTTGCCCAGAGTGAGGACCCGGCGGGCGCGGTGGCAAGCTTTGCGGCTGCGGCTGCAGCGCTGCAGCCCGGTGAGCCTGAGGTGTATGACGTCAAAAGTCCCATAAACGGCGTGGTGATGTCGCTCGGCGGAAGTGCGGGCGATGTCATTTCAGGTCTTTTACCGTGCGCGGCGGTGTCAGATTTATCAAAGCTGGCTGTACGGGCGCAGGTCGCGGAAAACAAGATTTCACAGCTCTTTGTGGGCATGCCGTGCCGTGTAACATGCGAGCCGCTCTGTGGCGATACGACTTTCTCCGGCTCGGTTACCGAGATCACTCCCTTTGCCAAGCAGACAGGGTTTCTTACACAGGATAAGACGATTAAGACCGATGTTATGATTTCGCTTGCCTATCCGCCTGCGACCCTCCGTCCGGGATACAGCGCGCAGGCGCGGCTGGTGGTCGACCGTCATGAGGACGCACTGCTTGTGCCTTATTCGGCCGTCGGGCAGGATGAAGAGGGCGAGTATCTGTTCGCGGTGCGAGGCGGAAAAGCGGTTAAGGTGCCCGTGCAAACGGGGCTAGAGCTTGATAAATGGATCGAAATTACCGGAGATATGATACAGGGCGAGCTGATTGTCGCTGATGTGCTGTCGGTGACGGAAGGGGTGCGTGTGACGGCGCGGGTTAATCCGTGAGGGCGCGCGATTTACTGCGGCTGTCGGTTAAAAATGTGCGCAAAGGCCGCCTGAAGACCGTACTTTGCGGCGTGGCGGTCAGTGTGGGCATTTTTGCCGTCAGCACAACGGTCGGGCTTGGTATGTTTGCAAAAAGCGCTGTGATGACCGAGATCGAGAAAACCGGCATTTCGGGGGCGGCGGTGTATGCCCAGAGTACCACATTTTCTTTTTCGGAAGATGACGCTGCGTTTCTCTTGAAAAAATTGAGGAATGCCATGACGATTATGCCGTTCAGTATCACGGAGTGCACGGCACGCGTGCGCGGGGGCACTGTCTCCGCGGCGCTGTGCGGCGCGACGGAGCAGCTGGGCGACGTGATGACGCTCACCATTTTACACGGACGCAGCCTTGAGACGCACGATATGACGAGTGAGGCGCTTATCGCGGTTGTGGACGAGGATCTGGCGCGCGAAATGTACGGGCGGAGCAACGTGGTCGGAAAGACGGTAACCGTTCTCTGCGGTGGGGTTACAATTTCGGCAGAGGTGATCGGCGTTTCTGCGTCTCAAACGGCAATGCTCGGCAATTTGACGGGCATTAATATGCCTAACCTGGTGTATATGCCGCTGCCCGCGGTGGCTAATTTAATCGGCGCGGAAGAGGGCAACAAGGCGATGATTCGCTGCCGAGACGAAGAGCAGCTGAAAGAAACTGCGAAACAGGCTAGCGTATTGCTGGAGCAGCGCTACCCTGAAATAACGTTCGGAACGGAAAACTTGAACGGCTATATCGACACGTTTTCTGCTATTCTCAGCGTAATGACCGGTTTTATCGGTGCGGTGGCCGCCATTTCGGTTTTGGTTGGTGGGCTTGGCGTGATGAACTCTATGGTTGCCGCCGTGGAGAACCGCCGCAGTGAAATCGGAATCTATATGGCGATCGGCGCCACAAGCCGCGATATTCTGCTCTGCTTTCTGGTGGAATCGATCCTTCTTTGCCTGCTTGGCGGCATCGTCGGATGTCTACTTTCGGCAGGGGTATTCTACGCACTTTCTCGCATCACCGGTATGGCGGTGGACATGGTGCGCATCTTGGTATTCAGTCTCGGCGGCGCGGGAATATGCGGCGCGCTGTTCGGACTGCTGCCGGCGCGTGGCGCAAGCCGGCAAAATCCGATTGATGCAGTTCGCGACGAATAGCGAAATAAAAAAAGCTCCCGAAGGAGCTTTTTTTATGAAGAAAATTAAAGGACGAACTTAAAGAAACGCGCGGCGTCGAAATAATGATGGGTTTCAAAGCCGATGGTGGTTTCGTTGATGCGCGTTGCGCCCGGATAGAAGCTGCATTTGGTTGCGTTGGAATGATGGTGGTATTCCACCTCGATGCGGAAATGCTCGGGCAGCTTGCAGCACATGCCGTCTAACTTCTGCGAAAGCGCCTTCTCTGCCTGCTCACGAATCAGATCGCATGCCGCGTCGGGCTGCATCGAGATGGTGGTGCCGCCAAAGCCGTCTTTGACGGCCGCCGTGACAAGTGCGGGGTGCATGTCGCGGTAATCTTCGCAAAGCTGACGATCGCCCGAGAGGAACACGGTGGGTACGCCCTCGTTTGCGGCGCAGAAGCTGAAAATCATAAACTCGCTGGCAACGCGACCGTTAATGCGCACCTGATAGGGGCGGCCCGACACGGTGTGCGACAGAGGATTGCCCGACTTAGAGGCGCCGCCGTGGTAGCCGACGAACATAATGGCGTCAAAGCTTGCGTCGATGCCCTCGCACATGCTGTACGGATGTCCCGACCAGTTGCGGATGACTTTGGTGCATTTGGGCAGCTTCTTGATGTCGATGTTGTCCGCAGGGCCGTGAGCGTCCTTGATGACGATTTCGGTCGCGCCCGCCTTGATGGCACCCTCGCAGGCGGCGGCGACTTCCGCCGTCATCTGCGCGCAGTGGTAGGGATAGCTTGCGATGCCGGGGCGGCAGTCTTCGTGCGTTGTCGTCGTGGCGATGCCTTCAATGTCGGCGCTGATGAATACTTTCATGGTTTCGTCCTCCTTCTTAATCGGCGGATGCCGGCTTACGCGCCACACAGCGGTGAATCGGCATGCCCTGCGCAGTAAAGCGCTCTTCATATTCGGTCATAATATTATCTGTTTCCGTTGCATGAAGGTCATAAGTAAGCTCCATAATCGTGTATCCAAACTGCGAAAGCTCGCAGACGGAAAACTCAAACAGCTTTTGGTTGTCCGTCTTAACCCAGACTTCGCCGCCCGGCTTCAAAAACCGGTCGTATGCCGCGAGGAAGCCGCGATGGGTCAGGCGGCGCTTGGCGCGATTTGTCGCCGGCCACGGATCGGAAAAGTTCAGATAGATGCGGTCGACTTCCTGCTCGGCGAAGACGTCGGGCAGAAGGCGCGCGTCTGTGCCCAGGAAGCGTATGTTCGGAACGGCGGCGTTGGTCGCGCGCTCAAGCGCGAGCAGCAGCACGTTTGGTTCGCGCTCTACGCCGACAAACAGCGAATCGGGCGCGCGCAGCGCGTGCTCGGAGAGAAATCTGCCCTTGCCGCAGCCGATTTCAAGGTGAAGCTCGCCGCCTGCCTTGCCGCAGGAGGAAAGCCAGCTGCCGCGCGGCGCGGAGGCGGTATCGATCAGCAGGGCTTTGCAGCGCTCAGTACGCGACGCGAGATGTTTCTTTTTTCTCATTCTCATAATTGCGGTTCCTCTGACGTGGATTTGCCGTCTGGCAACATTTATTATATCGGCTTTGCACCCGGCGCGCAAGAGGATGCACGTAAAGACTTGGCATGAAAGACGCCCTGTGATACAATGAAAAAGAAGTTGCGCAAGAAAGAAAAAACCGAACTTTTTTGCGTGCTGCTGTTGCTTTTTATTACTAATTGTGTTAAACTAATTTAGCATGTATTACGGGCGGTCCTCTGCCGTTGTCAGGGCACGAACGCTTCAGATGAAAGGAAATCGAACAATGGATTTGATGAAAAAACTGACCGAATCGCAGCTGAAGGAAAACGCTGTCAACTTTGGAATTGGTGACACGGTGCGCGTGCACGCAAAGATCAAGGAAGGCAACCGTGAGAGAATTCAGGTCTTTGAGGGCACCGTGATCGCGAGAAAGCACGGCGGCATTCAGGAGACCGTGACCGTTCGCCGCATGTCCTATGGCGTCGGCGTAGAGAAGACGTTCCCCGTCCACTCGCCCAACATCGAGAAGTTTGAAGTGGTCCGTAAGGGTAAAGTTCGTCGCGCGAAGCTCTACTATCTGCGTCACAGAGTCGGCAAGGCGGCAAAGGTTAAGCAGGATATCTAAACCTTGTCTGCAAAGTCCAGAGAGGGACGGGCTACCGTCCCTCTTATTATTAAGAAACGGTGATAACATGGCAAAAACACGGGGGAAAAGGGAAGCCGCGCCGACGGAGTCGCTTGCGGCAGACATTTTTTATTGGGCAGAGGCTCTGGTGTTCGCGCTGACCTTTCTGGTCATCGTCTCGGTGTTTTTTGCGCGCCTGTCAGGCGTAGACGGAAGCTCGATGGTTCCCACACTTAAGGACCATGACCAGCTCGTCGTGCAGCTGATCGGCTATGATACGCCGCAGCGGGGCGACATCGTGGTGCTTGAAACACCCGCCTATGAGGACGAGCCGCTCGTCAAGCGCGTCATCGGCATCGCCGGCGATGTCATTGACATTGACGGTACAACCGGTACCGTGCTGCGCAACGGCGAGGCACTTTTTGAGCCCTATATCGCCGAGCCCATCCGCGAGTTTGGCACGATCTCTTACCCGTTTACCGTACCAAAAGATTGTGCGTTTGTGATGGGTGATAACCGCAACCACAGCTCGGACAGCCGAACGGCAGCTGTGGGCGCCGTTCCGTATGAAAGCATTATCGGCAGAGTGATGTTCCGCGTTCTGCCCATTACGAAGATTGGAACCATATCATGAGCATCAACTGGTATCCCGGACACATGGCAAAAACGCGCCGCCTGATGTCGGACGATCTGAAAAACGTTGAGGCCGTCTGTGAAATCATCGACGCCCGCATTCCGCAAAGCAGCCGCAATCCCGATCTTGACCGCCTGGCCGCGGGAAAAAAGCGACTGCTGGTGCTCAATCGCGCCGATCAGGCCGACCCCGCAAAAACGGCGGCATGGGCCGAGTATTATCGCGCCCGCGGCTTTGCGGTGCTTATTACAGACAGTCAGAAGGGCGGCTTTTTGCCCGCCTTTTCGTCCGCTGTACGTGAGCTTTGCGCCGAGCAGTTGCGCCGTTATGAAGAAAAAGGACAGGTTGGCAAGCGTGTGCGCGTCATGATCATCGGCATCCCCAATGTGGGGAAATCGTCGTTTATCAACCGCCTGCTCGGTAGGAAATCGGCCATCGCCGCCGACAAGCCGGGCGTCACGCGCTCGAATCAATGGTTTTCGCTGCCGGGCGGCTTTGATTTTATGGACACACCTGGTATGCTGTGGCCTAAAATCGAGAAAGATGAAACCGGTTATGCGCTTGCCTACACGGGCACGATACGCGATGAAATTCTCGACCTTGAAGACATCGCCTGCCACCTCATCGCCACGCTGGGCGACGCTGAGCCGCAGGCGCTTGTACGGCGCTATGGTATCTCGCCAGAGGACATCGATTTAGGGCTTCCGTTTGCCACGCTTGAAGCGCTGGCGAAAAAGCGCGGGTTTCTGCTTGGACGCGGCGAGTATGACACGGGGCGTATGGCGCGCGTGCTGCTCGACGAGTTTCGTGACGGAAAGCTGGGGCGCATCACGCTGGAAATACCGCCCGTGGAGCGTGCCGAATGACAGAGCTGGATCGTGAGTTTTACTGTAAAGGTTATCAGCTTGTCTGCGGTGTGGACGAGGCAGGTCGCGGTCCTCTTGCCGGGCCTGTTTGCGCGGGCGCGGTCATCCTCGATCCGAACGACCACATCGAAGGCCTGAATGATTCAAAAAAGCTGAGCGAACGCAAGCGAGAGCTGCTGTTCGACCAGATTACGCAGCGTGCGCGCGCCTTCGGCATCGGCTGGGCGAGCGAACAGGAAATTGACGAACTAAATATATTAAATGCGACTTTTGTCGCAATGGGGAGAGCTGTAAAGTCGCTTGGCCTTACACCATCTGTTTGCCTGGTAGACGGCAACCGTGACCCCATGCTCGGCGTTGAGACGGTGTGCATCATTGGCGGAGACGGCAAAAGCGAAAGCATCGCGGCGGCCTCCGTGCTTGCAAAGGTATCACGCGACCGTTTGATGCTTCAGCTTGCGCAGGAGTATCCTGCCTACCGCTTTGATGTTCACAAGGGCTACCCCACGAAGCAGCACCGAGAGCTTGTGCAGCGGCTCGGACCTTGCCCCATTCACCGCAGGAGCTTTCTCAAAAAGCTGCTGCCGCCTGAGCGCCTGTGAACACGCAGCTTGCGGGGCGCGAGGGTGAGGCACGCGCAGCGCAGTATCTGCGCCGCCATGGGTGGACGGTGCTCGACGCCAACTACCGCAGCCGCTTTGGAGAAATCGACCTGATTGCGCGCAAGCGGAATACAGTTGCGTTTGTCGAGGTGAAACTGCGACGCGACGCACGCTTTGCCGCGGCGGCCGAGGCCGTGACGCCGCGCAAGCAGGAAAGGCTTCGCCTTACGGCGCAGCAATGGATTGCAGAGCATGGCGACGCGCTTGACCTGCGGTTTGACATCATTGAAATCTACACCGTGTCCGGTGAAATCAACCATATTGAAAACGCTTTTGTCTGAGGTGAAGCATGGCTCTATATGTCATCGGCGATACGCATTTTTCCGAAACGGCAGGCAAGCCGATGGACGTGTTCGGCGGAGCCTGGCACGACTACCGTGCCAAGCTGCTGCGCGGGCTTGCGGAAACGATGCGCTCGGAGGAGGACATGCTCATCATCTGTGGGGATTTGTCGTGGGGCATGACGCTGAACGAAGCGCTCGAGGACTTTCGTTTGCTCACTTCATTTCCCGGGAAAAAGGTTCTTCTCAAGGGCAACCACGACTATTGGTGGGAAACCGTTTCCAAAATGCAAAAGTTTTTTGCGCAAAACGACATCACAGACTTGCAATTTCTCCATAATAATTGTATTTTTTATAAAGATATTGCTCTTTGCGGTACGCGGGGATGGTTCGCAGAATCCAAAAGTGCGGCCGAAAACGAGAGAATATATAAGCGCGAGGTGCTGCGGCTTGAAGCGTCGCTTTCGGCGGCGCGTGCCGCGCGCGCGGATGCTGAGCTTGTGGCATTTCTGCATTACCCGCCCTTTCTGCCGGACGGCGAGGCGTCCTGCTTCTGCGAGCTGCTCGAGCGCTACGGCGTTTCGCGCTGCTTTTACGGACACCTGCACGGAGAGGGCATACGCGGCGCGGTAAGCGGTATGCGCCGCGGCGTAACCTACCGCCTGATTTCGGCGGACGCACTTTCGTTTACCCCGCTTTGCATCGGTTAGCAAATGAAACTATATAGATTCAGGGAGGACACCACAGTGAAATTAGTCAATACGGAAAAGAAAGAACGCAGCACGGTCGAGCTTTCAATCGCGGTCTCGCCCGAGACCTTCGAGAAGTCGGTCGAAAGAGCATACAAGAAGAAGGTTGGCTCCATCAACCTGCCCGGCTTCCGCAAGGGCAAGGCGCCCCGTAAGATGATCGAGAGCATGTACGGTAAGGGCTTTTTCTATGAGGAAGCGATGAACATCTGCTATC
>MEFT01000040.1 GCA_001725215.1 Clostridium sp. SCN 57-10 | reverse complement strand
TTCAAGGCTCCGCGCCGCTTGACGAGGTCGCCGCCGCTCTTGGCGTACTGCTGCCCGACGAGGAGTATGACACCTTCGGCGGATTGGTGTTCGGCCTTTTGGGTGCCGTACCGGCAGAGGACAGCACACCTGAGGTAGAGGGCTTCGGTCTGACCGTCAAGGTGACGAAGATCAAAGACCGCCGTCTGGAAAGCGCGCTCGTCTGCCTGTCTGGCACCGAGCCGCAGAGCGTGGCAGCCGATTCGTAAATTTTTTCCGTACGCTTGACATTTTTTAAAAACGAGCATATACTATCTTCAAATCCGATGAACGGGACGGAATACGGAATCCCGCCGCACAGAGAGGACGCGTCACCGGCTGAAAGCGCGTCTACGGCCTCCGCTTTTCCATACCACCCGCAAGGAGCATACCCGAATTGAGTAGGGCGTGTCGGCTACCCGCCGTTATACGGGCATGAGATGGGTGCTTTTGCGCCCAAGCAGAGTGGAACCGCGACGTAACGATCGCCTCTGTACCTTAAAGGTACAGAGGCGTTTTTTGATTTTGAAAGGGGAGTGCGCCGTGCAAAAACATGTTGTGGTCGCGCGATTCGACGCGCAAACCGACCAGATCTTCACGCGGTGGAGGCGCGCCCTCGGCGCTTCGCAAAGCGCGCACGCGGATGATTCCGCCGCGTGGCCGCCGCATCTGACCATCGCGGCGTATGAAGGGGTTGACATCGGCGCGCTGTGCGCGTGGACGCGCGAATACACTGCTTCGCGAACGCGCGTCGACCTGTGCTTCGGATCGCTTGGCGTATTTGCCCACGGCCCGGCGGGCGACACCGACGTGATTTTCGCCCATCCGAACGAATCGGCGGCGCTGACCGCGCTGCACACCGGTTTTCACCAGAAGCTTGACGAGTTTTGCGGTGACTACGGCCGCCACTGTACGCCCGAAAGCCCCAGTCTCGTATTGCACGCGACGATTGCTATTTGCCGCAAGGATGAGTTCAGCGCCATGTTTGACGTACTGCGCGCGCAGTTTTCTGCGATTCGCGCCATCATCACCGCGCTTGAGGTATATGAAAATCCCTGCCGGCTCATAGAACGCTGCGAGCTGCAATCAAAGTAATTCATTGTAACGATAGAAAAGGAGAACACCATGAACATTAAACTGAAAGACGGCTCGATTCTCGAGCTGGCGGATGGCACGAACGCCCTCGACGCGGCGAAGCAGATTTCAGAGGGTCTGGCGCGCGCCGCGCTTGCCTGCGAAATCAACGGAGAACTGCGCAGCCTGCCCACCGCGCTGCACGACGGCGACACGCTGAACATCCTCACCTGGGCCGATGAAGACGGCCGCTGGACGCTGCGCCACACCGCGTCGCACATTCTGGCGCACGCCGTGAAAAACCTCTATCCTGAAACGAAGTTTGCCATCGGCCCCGCCATTGACACCGGCTTCTACTATGACTTTGACCGACCGACCCCGTTTACGCCCGACGATCTTTCCAAGATCGAGGCAGAAATGAAGCACATCGTGAAGTCGGGACTTCGGCTTGAGCGCTTCGAGCTGCCGCGCGCGGAGGCTCTGGAATTCATGAAAGACGAACCATATAAGGTCGAGCTGATTTCCGACCTGCCGGAGGATGCCGTCATTTCGTTTTATCGTCAGGGCGACTTCGTCGACCTGTGCGCCGGCCCCCACCTGCCGAGCACCTCAGGCGTCAAGGCGTTTAAGCTGACGAGCTGCACGGGCGCTTACTGGCGCGGCGACTCGAGCCGCAAGATGCTGCAGCGCATTTACGGCACCGCTTTTACCAAAAAAGATGAGATGGAAGCCTATCTCGCCGCCGTGGAAGAGGCGAAAAAGCGCGACCATAACAAAATCGGCCGCGAGCTGGAGTATTTCACGACGGTCGATGTCATCGGCCAGGGTCTGCCCATTCTGCTGCCCAAGGGCGCGCGCGTTATTCAACTGCTGCAGCGCTTCGTCGAAGACGAGGAACAGCGCCGCGGTTATCTGCTGACCAAAACGCCGCTCATGGCCAAGCGCGACCTGTATAAAATCTCCGGCCACTGGGATCACTACCGCGAAGGCATGTTTATCATGGGCGACCCCGACGACGAGACGAAGGAATGCTTCGCGCTGCGTCCCATGACCTGCCCGTTCCAGTATCAGGTTTTCTTGAACCGCATGCGCTCTTACCGCGACCTTCCGATGCGCCTCGGCGAGACGTCGACGCTGTTCCGCAACGAGGACAGCGGCGAGATGCACGGTCTGATCCGCGTGCGCCAGTTCACCATTTCGGAAGGACATCTGATGTGCACGCCCGAGCAGCTCGAGGCGGAGTTCCGTGGCTGCGTCGAGTTGGCGAAATACTTTATGGACGCACTCGGCTTCTCGGATGACATTACCTATCGCTTCTCGCGCTGGGATCCGAACAACACCGCCAAGTATGAAGGCACGCCCGAGCAGTGGGAGCAGGCGGAAAACGAGATGCAGCGCATTCTTGACGACCTCGGCATTCCGTATACCGAGGCGCGCGACGAAGCCGCGTTCTACGGCCCGAAGCTTGACATCCAGATGAAAAACGTGCACGGCAAGGAAGACACGCTCATCACCGTGCAGATCGATATGCTGCTCGCCAAGAAGTTCGGCATGGAATATGTCGCGCAGGACGGCACGAAGAAGCACCCCTATATCATCCACCGCACCAGCCTCGGCTGCTATGAGCGCACGCTCGCGCTGCTCATCGAGAAGTATGCCGGCGCGCTGCCGCTTTGGATGGCGCCCGAGCAGGTGCGCCTGCTGCCCATCACCGACCGCGCGCGCGACTACGCCGAGGGCGTGATGAAGCAGCTTCAGGCGCAGGGTATTCGCTGCGAGCTTGATGCGCGCAACGAGAAGATAGGCTATAAGATCCGCGAAGCGCAGATGGAAAAGGTGCCTTATATGCTCGTGCTTGGCGACAAAGAGGTCGAAGAGGGTATGCTCGCCGTGCGCGACCGCGCCGAGGGCAAGACCGAGACAATGAGTGCCGCCGACTTTGCGGCAAAGCTGGCGCATGAGGTTGCAACATTTGCTCGCTGATCAAAGCACGCATAAAACAGGAGGATGCCATATGGCATCCTCCTGTTTGCGTATAAACCGAGACAAAAATCCGAGCGAAACTTAACGACCGCAACGCAGGAAACGTTTTTGCTGTTTTTTTATGCTATGATATAGGCGTAGCTACAAAACGACAAAAGGGGAGTGTCCAATGAACCGCAGAACGCTCATTCAAGACGGTCTGGACTATATTGAAGACAACCTGGCCGCCGAAATTTACGCCTCTGATCTGGCGGAAAAAGCCGGATTATCTTTATTCTATTATTACAGGCTGTTTCAATCGGCAACCGGTATGCCGATTATGCAGTACATTCTGCGGCGCAGGCTGTTGCACGCAATTTATCAAATTCGATGCGGCAGTTCCAAGATCGATGCCGCGCTTCACTACGGATTCGATACCTATGCGGGCTTCTACAAAGCTTTCCTGCGTGAGTTCGGTTGCACTCCCTCCGCTTTTTTGAAGTCCCACAGGGCGAAACAGCCTTACAGACTGAACCTGACGAAGGAGGAACACATGGTTGTAACCCGTAAAAAAGCTGCGGAAATCCTGAAGCACTGGAAGCTTGAGAACGCAGCTGTCTCCGACATTTACTACGAAGCCACCGGCAACAAAAACGACAATGCCTATTACATTGGCGATGCCTATGTCCTGAAGTTTACCGCAAACTTAGGCAAGCTGGAAAACCACACAGAACTATCCAAGTCCATTCACAGCATCGGGCTGTGCGCAGCCACCCCCCTGATAACAGCCGCGGGCAAAGAATATGTGCAGGACGGCGAGCTGTATTTTTATCTCACAAAACGTCTCCCCGGCAGCCAAATGCAGGCAGCCGATTTCTACGAAGGAGACTGCAAATCCAAGGCGCGGTTCGTCGGCGAGATACTGGGTCAGCTGCATCTGGTGCTGGCCAAGATGGAACTGCCCATCAACGACGCCAACCTCTATGAAACGCTCAAAGGCTGGGCTCTGCCGAAAGCCCAAGACGCGCTCGGCTGGAGCGACGATGCTTGCAGCGCGTATCTGGCCGCCTTCGGCGAGCTGTACGATACCCTGCCCAGACAGATCATCCACAGAGATCCCAACCCGGGAAATATCATTTGCGCCGATGATAAGTGGGGGTTCATCGATTTTGAGCTTTCCGAACGAAACGTGCGAATTTACGACCCCTGCTATGCCGCAACGGCACTGCTGTCTGAAACCTTTGCCGGCGGAGACCCAAGCACTCTGGAGAAATGGCCGGAGATCTACAGGAATATCATCCGCGGCTACGACTGCGTCGTGAACCTGACCGCAGAGGAGCGGAAAGCTCTTCCTTATATGATTCTCGCCAATCAACTGGTGTGTGTTGCGTGGTTTGCGGAGCAGGCAAAATATTCAGACCTGTTTGAGACCAACAAGCGTATGACCGTTTGGCTGGAAGACAATTTCCATAATCTTTGCATCGACGCATAAAAACAGCGGCACAGAATGGCAAACCAAATCTGCGCCGCTGCTTCAAGTGCGATTGCTTTCAAAAGCCCGACGGCTATGCCGTCGGGCTTTTGGGTTGTTATGCAAGCGCGCGGTCAAGCACTGCGCGGATGGCTTCGAGCGACGCGGCACCCTCGTGCAGCTTCTCCTCCCCGAGGTAAAAGCACGGCACATAGAAATAATCGTACTGCTCGGCGCGCTCTTTTTCGCGTGTCTCGTCAACCCGCTCGATTTCAATCTCGCGGTAGCTCGGATTCTGCTCGCACAGCTCTTCAAGCCACTTCTCCGCGCGTTTGCAGTGCGGGCAGGTGGGCATTAGAAAAAAGGTCAGCTTCTGCATAATGTTCTTCCTTTCTATTACAATCCGTTTACGGTTACGCTCTCTTCGCGCCCTTCGCCCCGCCGAGCGAAGCGCTTTGCAGCAGGTTGACGTCAAACGAGCGCTGAAGCCCGTCAAGCTCGCGGCGGCGCTTGAGTGCAAGCGCGATCATCTCGTCGAGCAGCGCGGAAAACGAAAGCCCGCTCGCCTCCCACAGATAAAACGCAAGACTGCCGGGAATGGTGTTGATTTCGTTGACACAGAACTCGCCCGTCGCGCCATCCATCAGCAGGTCGACGCGTGCGCAGCCTGAGGCGTCGATCGCTTGAAACGCCTGCAGAGCAAGGCTCTGCGCCCGCTCGGTCTGCTCCGGCGAAAGTGCGGCGGGCACCTGCCGCGCAAGCTGCGCCATGCCGCCGCCACCCGACTTTCCGCCCTTCGCGCCGCCCGGCGCCATATATTTATCGCGGTAGGTGAGCACGTCGGTCGCGTTGAGCGGCTCCTCGCACACGCTGACGCGCGCGCCGTCGCGGTCGCCAAGTACGGCGCAGTTGATCTCACGCAGGTTTTGCACGGCGCGCTCGCACAGCACGACGGGTGCGTAAGAAAACGCATCGGTCACGCACTGCGCAAGCGCGTCCTCATCGCGCGCGAAGCCGATGCCGACGCTCGAGCCGAGGTTGACCGGTTTGACGACGCACGGCAGCCCCACGGCGGCGAGCACACGGGCGCGCGCGGCATCCGCATCGGCGAACCATTGTGCGGCGGTAAATCGCACGCCGTCGCACACGGGCACATGAGCGGCGCGGAACAGCGCCTTCATCGTCCATTTGTCCATGCCCGCCGCGGCGGAAGCCACGTCGGGCCCCGCATAGGGCAGGTCAAGATACTCCAAAAAGCCCTGCAGCGCGCCGTCTTCCACATTCGTGCCGTGCACGACAGGCAGCGCCACGTCGATGGCGGCGACATACGCCTTGCCGAAGCGCGGTGCAGGATGGCGCATAAGCTGCACGGCGTTGCCCTCTCGCACGGGCAGCACGCGCACGCCGGTCGAGAGCGCCGCCGGAATGTCGCGGTACCAGCCGTCGGTCAAAAAGACCTGCCCGGTGAACAGACGGTTGTCCTTTGTGATATAAACGGGCACGACCTCATATTTTTCGCGGTCGAGCGCGGCGATGGCCTGCATCGCCGAAATGACCGACACCTCATGCTCGACGGTTTTGCCGCCGAAAAAGACGCCGACGCGGATCTTCATACAAACATCTCCTTTGAGAAAGTCAGCGATACTGGTCGGGCAGGTCGTTGAGCAGCAGCACCATGCGCTCGCGCCCGCCGGGTACGGTGGTGACAAAGGCAAACCCCTGCTCTACCGTGTCGAACGTGTGGATGGCCGTTTCCGTCATGCCGCCGGCAAGCAGCCCCTCGCGCAAGATGGGCGCCTGCCGCCCGATGAGCACGGCGACGTCGCAGCACGAAGCGGCATAGCGCGCCATCTCTCGATTGAGCGTGTCTTGCCGCTCGCCCAGCTCGACCATACCGGGCGTCATCACAATGCGCGTGCCGCGGCACAGCGCCAGCGTCTCAAGCGCGTTGCGCGCGCCCGTGGGGTTCGCGTTGTATGCGTCGTCGATGATGGTGTATGCGCCGCCGCGCTTCAGCTCAAGGCGATGGGGCGCGGGCGCGAGGCGCAGCACAGCGGTGCGCATGCGCTCATACGGCACGCCGAGGCGGTGCGCCACGGCGATAGAAAGCATCAGATTCTGTACATTCGCTCGGCCGAGCAGGCGCGTGGTAAACGCCATGGGCGCGCCGTCGGGCGGCACGATCTGAAACGACGAGCCGTTTTCATCGACCGAAACATCACGCACGGTATAATCCATGCCCTCCGCGCCGCCGCATTTGACGACGCTTTCGGTCAATCCCGCTCCGGCGAGCGGCGGCGAGTCATAGTTTAAAAACGCCACACCGCGCCCGCGCACCGCGTCGTAAAGCTCAAGCTTGGTGCGCAGCACACCCTCAAGTGAGCCGAAGGTCTCAAGATGCTGCTCGCCCACGGCGGTGATGACGGCGATGTCAGGCTGAGCAAGCTCGCACAGCTCACGGATGTCGCCCGGATGGCGCGCGCCCATTTCGCACAGAAAGATTTCGTGCGTCGGCAGCAGCCCCTCGCGCACGGCGCGTGTCACGCCGAGCGTCGTGTTGTAGTTGCCCGGCGTCATGTAGGTGTGAAACTGCGTGGAAAGCAGACCAAACAAAAACTGCTTGACGCTTGTTTTGCCGAAGCTGCCCGTGATTCCGATGACGGTGAGCCGCGGCATGGCGCGCAGCATGGCGCGCGCCTCGTCGATGAAGCCTTGCGAAATGCGCGCCTCGCGCCGCGCGTTCAGCTTGTTATACAGCATGAGAAGCCACGGCTGCGCAAGCGTGACGAGGGCGACAAAGGCAAGGCTGCACGCGGGATGTATAAAGTAGAGCGCGGCGGCGGGCAGCGCGGCACACAAAGCCGCGGTGACGAGCAGGCGCTTAACGCGCGGTGTATAGACCAGCGCGATTTTGGCGGGCGTGCTGACGGGAAAGCGCACAAGCAGCGCGCCGAGCGCGCAGACGAGTGCGGCGGGGATGAATATGGGGCTGAAAAAGGAAGCAGCCGCACATAAAACGGACAGCACGGCAAGCATCCGCCACACGGCCTTGCGCGGCCGCGCGTAACCTTTGTCCGTGCGGACGGGCGAGCAAAAAAGCTGCAGCGCGGCAAGCAGACTTGCGCATGACGCACCCCAAACGGGCGGCAGCCAGAGCGCAAGCGGCACGGTGCACAGCAGAACATAGCGCGGCGCGCAAAGCACCTCGCCGCGCGCCTCGCGCAGGCGCAGGCGGTAAGACGGGTGCTGGTAAGACGAAAGCTGAAACAGGTGAAGCCAGCGCGCCGTCATGCGGAACCACACCCAAAGCGCAAGCGCCATGGGCGGCAGCCAAAGTGGAAGATCGGTCAAGACGGTCATCGTATGCTCCTTCGGTTTCATGGATACGTCCCTGCGAGGGGCGTTTACTCGGACAAAAATGCGTCAAGCACGGCGTAAAAGAGCTGCGGCGCATCTAGAAATGGAAAATGGCCCGCGTTTGCGATGGGCACAAGCGCGGCGTTGGGCATCAGCTCCGCCATACGCTGTCCGTCGGACAGCGGGGTCGCCGTATCACGCTCGCCCCACAGCAGCAGCACCGGGGCGGTGACGCGCGGCATCAGCGGCGTCATATCGGTGTTGACGACGATGGACAGCGTGCGGCGCATCATATCGCTTGCGGCGCGATAGTCGGCCGACGAGCGGCGATCGCGCACCGCCTCATAGGTTTCGCGCAGCAGCGGCGCCGTCAGCCGCGCCGTGCCGAGTACGCGCAGAGACTTATAAAGCCGCGCCGCGCACTTTTGCCGCGCCGTGCGATGGGGCACGACACCCGCGGCGTCCATCAATACGGCGCGCGGCACGGTAAGCGGGCAGTTTGCGTCGCTCATGAGGCGCACGGCGACGCGCCCGCCGTGCGAATGGCAAAACAGCGTCACCCGCGTCATTCCGATCTCGCGACAAAACGCAAGCGCAAACGCGGCATAGTCGTCAACGGTCATGGGAGAAGGAGGCTCCTGCGTCTGCCCACAGCCCGGCATATCAAACGCGACAACGCGGAAGCGGCGCGCCAGATGGTCAAGCAGCGGGCGATAGGTGGGAGCGGGCGCACCCCAGCCGTGCAGCAGCAGAACGGTTTCTTCTCCGCCGCCCGTGATTTCATAATAGGTCTTGAGTCCGTTCACCGTTACAAACAAGCGAAATCCTCCATTTACAGCAGCGGGGCGATGAGCCGCCAGAAGCTCTCTTTGGCTTGCGTCCACAAGCTGCGACTCGAGAACTCGTCGAGCGTCATTTCGGTCGCGTTCTCCATGTCACGCTCAAACGTTTCACGGCAGAGCACGGCGAAGTCGCGGTCATAGACGAGCGCGTTGATCTCAAAATCGAGGTGGAACGAGCGCACGTCAAGGTTGGTCGAGCCGACCGACGCGACGGCGTCGTCCATCACAAACGTCTTGGCGTGTAGAAACGAATGATGCACGAACACACGGCAGCCCCATTCGAGCAGCGTGCCGATATAGGATGTGGTCACGGCGTAGGCATATTTTTTGTCGGGCACGCCGGGGATCATAACGCGCACGTCGATGCCGGAACGCGCGGCTGCGCGGATGGTTTGCAGCATCGCATCGTCGGGCACAAAATAGGGTGTCTGAATGTAAATATAGCGCCGTGCGGAGGAAATCATGCGCATATATTGCGTCTGTGTGGCCGATTCGTCCTCAGAG
>MEFT01000039.1 GCA_001725215.1 Clostridium sp. SCN 57-10 | reverse complement strand
GCAGTCGAACCGAGCGCCGGTCGTCGAGAAGCAGGTGTGGCCAGGCACGCCCGCGGGCGATCTCCTCGCGAAGGAGGTCCGCGACGCTTCAGGTCTCTCCGCCGACACGAAGGCGCGACTGACACGCGAAATCATCGAGCACGAAGCGACGCTTGAAACGCTTGCCGCTTTGCGCGACGAAGGCTTTGAAATCACGCTAGTGCCGCCCGGACGGGACGGCGTGGTACCGCTTGCGTCACTGGTCGCCGCCATGCGGGACGACACCATCCTGTTGTCCATCATGGCGGTCAATAACGAAACGGGCGCCGTGCAGCCTTATGTGGAGGCGGTGCGGGCGCTCAAAGCACGAAACGCGCGCGCACTTGTGCACGTTGACGCCGTGCAGGCGTTTCTCAAGTTGCCGCTTGCGCTGGAGGGTATTGACCTTGTCAGCGTCAGCGCGCACAAGCTCGGCGGGCTCAAAGGCTGCGGTGCGCTCTATGCGCGCCGCGGACTCAAGCTGCGCCCCTATCTGACGGGCGGCGGGCAGGAAAGCGGTCTGCGCTCGGGAACCGAGGGGATGCCCGCCATCGCGGCGTTCGGCGCGGCGTGCGCCGTGCGCCACGCGGTGTTTGACGAAAATGCCGCCCGACTTGCGCAGCTGCGCGCAAATCTGCTCGATCGGCTCGCACGGCTTGATTTGCCGTGTGTTGTGCATTCGCCACAAGACGGAGCGCCTCATATCGTCAATCTTTCGCTGTGCCGCGGGCGCAGTGAGGTATATGTACGCGCGCTGAGCGACTGCGGCGTGTGTGTTTCGGGTGGCTCGGCGTGTGCGCGCGGCAAGCGGTCTTATGTGCTGTCCGCCATGAAGCTTGACAGCCGCGCCATCGACGCCGCGCTGCGCGTCAGCCTTTGCCCCGAAACGACGGAAGACGACCTTGCCGCCTTTTGCGCCGCGCTGCGCGATGCGGCAGATTTATTTTAAAGGAGAACAACCATGCGAGAGATGCTGCTGCTCAAATGCGGCGAGCTTGTCCTGAAGGGGCTGAACCGCAACCGCTTTGAGGAGCGGCTGCTCAAAACAGTTCGCATGCGGCTCAAGCCGCTTGGCGAATATAAGGTATATTCGAAGCAGGCGACCGTTTACGTCGAACCGCAGGGCGACGCGGGCGTTTCCGAGGCGCTTGAGCGCCTGAAAAAGGTGTTCGGCGTCGTCGCCATTCAGCGCGCCGTCGTATGCGACAAGGATATGAACGACATCCGCGAGAAAGCGATCGCCTACCTGCGTCCGCTGCTCGAAAAGCCCTGCTCGTTCAAGGTGATGGCGCGCCGCTCGGACAAGCGTTTTCCGTTCGGCTCGCCCGAAATCGGCTCGATGATCGGCGGCGACCTGCACGATGCATATCCGCATCTCGTGCCGAAGATGGACGATCCCGATGTGCTCGTCAAAGTCGAGATCCGCGAGGAATACGCGTTTGTCAGCGGCGAGACCGTTCCGGGCGCGGGCGGTATGCCGTGCGGCAGCAACGGCCGCGCCATGCTGCTGCTTTCGGGCGGCATCGATTCGCCCGTTGCCGGCTATCGTATGGCAAAGCGCGGGCTCGAGCTGTGCGCCGTGCATTTTTTCAGCTATCCGTATACGTCGGAAGAGGCGAAGGAAAAGGTGCTTGAGCTGGCGCGCCGCCTGTCGTTTTACACTGGGCGGTTGACGGTGTGTCTCATTCCGTTTACCCATATTCAGCAGGAAATCCGCGACAAGTGCGAGGAAAGCTATTTTACGCTGATCATGCGCCGCCTGATGATGATGCTTGCCGAGCGCGCCGCCGCGCGGCAGGACTGCGCGGCGCTGATTACGGGCGAAAGTCTGGGGCAGGTGGCGAGCCAGACCGTCGAGTCGCTCACCGTAACGGGCGATGCCGTGACGCTTCCCGTTTTTCGCCCGCTCATCGGCATGGACAAAGAGGAAATCATCGAGACGGCGCGTGCCATCGACACGTTCGACGTTTCGATTCTGCCCTATGAGGACTGCTGCACCGTGTTTACCCCCCGACATCCGCAGACGCGCCCGCAGCTTGCGCGCGTGCTCGAGCAGGAGCAGCGCCTTGCGGTTGACGCGCTGCTCGACGAGGCGATGGAGGGTATGCGCCGCGTGACCGTGCGGCCCGATTCGGAAATCGGAAAAGAGGAAGGCGAAACAGTATGAATTGCGAACTGATTGCGGTAGGAACCGAGCTGCTGCTCGGCGAGATCGCCAACACCGACGCGCAAATGATCTCGCAGGGGCTGAGTGAGCTTGGCTTTAACGTCTACCATCATACGGTGGTGGGCGACAACCCCGCCCGCCTGCACGACGCGCTTTTGCTTGCCAAAAGCCGCGCCGACATCATCATCACGACGGGCGGCCTGGGGCCGACGTGCGACGATTTGACGAAAGAAACGATTGCCGCCGCCTTCGGCCGCGGCATGTATATGGACGAGGCACAGCTCGTTCGCCTGCGCGAGCGTATGGGCCCGCGCATGACGCCGAACAACGAAAAGCAGGCCGAGCTGCCCGAGCGCAGCCAGGTGCTCGTCAACGACTGGGGCACTGCGCCCGGCTGCGCGTTTTGCGAAGACGGCTGCCATGTGATTATGCTGCCCGGCCCACCGCGCGAATGCGAGGCGATGTTCAAATATCGCGCGGTGCCCTATCTTGAAAAGCTGCGCGGCGGCGTCATCCGCTCGCGTTATATTAAGGTGTTCGGCATGGGCGAGTCGGAGATGGAGAGCAAGCTCGCCTTTTTGATGAACACGCTCGAAAATCCGACGGCCGCGCCCTATGCCAAAGAGGGCGAATGCCTTGTGCGCGTGACGGCGCACGCCGAGACCGAGCAAGAGGCCTATGCGCTGTGCGAGCCGGTCGTTGAGCAGGTGTGCGCAATTCTGGGCGACGTGGTGTACGGCATAGACGTGTCGTCGCTTGAGGAGGTTGTGGTAAACGGCCTTGCGCAGCGCGGACTGACCATTGCCGTCGCCGAGTCGTGCACGGGCGGTATGGTTGCCAAGCGCCTGACCGACATTCCCGGCGCGTCGCGCGTGTTTGGCTGTGGCTGCATCACCTATTCGAATGAAATGAAAGAAAAAATGCTCTGCGTCCCTCACGAAACGCTCGTACAGCACGGCGCGGTGTCCGCCGAAACGGCGATGGCCATGGCGCGCGGCGTGCGCGCGCTGTCGGGCGCCGACATCGGCGTTTCTATTACCGGCATCGCCGGGCCGGACGGCGGCAGCGAGGAAAAGCCGGTCGGACTTGTGTATATCGGTCTGAGCACCAAAGACGGCGAGCGCGCCTTTGAGCAGCGTCGCCTGCGCGCCACGCGCGAGCGTGTGCGCCTGTTCGCGAGCTCGAGCGCGCTCGATCTTGTGCGCAAATATTGTTTAAAAGACTGAGGGTATCATGGAAAGACAGACAGAAACGAGACTGAAGCGGAAAAAGATGTTTTCGGGCAAAATCGTTGACATCTATCACGACGAGGTAGAGCTGCCCGACGGGCGGCACGCCGTGCGCGAGGTATGCGTCCATCCGGGCGCGGTCGTCATTATGGCGGTCGATCAGGGCGACATTTTGTTCGTGCGTCAATACCGCCACGCGGTCGGCAAGCGGCTCATCGAGCTGCCCGCAGGCAAGCTTGAGCCTGGCGAGGATCCCATGGACGCGGCGCGGCGCGAGCTGCGCGAGGAAACGGGCATGGAGTGTCGCGAGCTGCTTGATATGGGCTTTGTGTATACGTCGCCCGGCATTTTGTCAGAGGCGATCCGCATCTATTACGCCACCGACCTGACCGAGGTCGGCACAGACCCCGACGAAGACGAGTTTATCGACGTGCTGCGTATTCCGCAGGCGGCGCTGATGGAGATGGTGCTGCATGGCGAGATCACCGACGCAAAGACGATTTGCGCCATTGCGTTTGCCAAGGCACGGGGGATGATGTAGCAAAACGCGGGAGGGCTTTTTGTGGGAACCATTCTGATCATCGAAGACGAAAAGACCATAGCGGATATTCTGGTATTTAACCTAAAGCGAGAGGGATATGAAACCCTTGTCGCGTATGACGGCATCGAGGGCCTCGAGCTTGCTCTTTCGGGAAAAGCGGATCTCATCCTGCTTGACGTGATGCTGCCGGGGATGGATGGTTTTTCTTTGCTGTGCCGCCTGCGTGAGACGAGCAGTACGCCTGTGATCATGGTCACGGCGCGCGAGGAAGAGCGGGACAAGATACTCGGGCTTGAGTCGGGAGCGGACGATTACGTCACCAAGCCGTTTTCCTTCAAAGAGCTGTCGGCGCGCATCAAAGCGAATATGCGCCGTTCCGCGCCCGAAAAGGCGCGGGCGGAAGCGCGCGCGCCCGGCGTGGGCGCGCTGTCGGTCGACCGTGAATCGCAGACCGTATATAAGCATGAGCATGCCCTCGAGCTGACGCAGCGCGAATATGAGCTGGTCTGCTATTTCCTCGCCGCGCCCGGAAAGGTGATTTCACGCGAGGAGCTGATGGAAAATGTGTGGGGCTATGAGTATTACGGCGACCTGCGTGCCGTAGACGTCGCCATGCGCCGTCTGCGCGAAAAGCTGGAGGACGATCCTGCCGAGCCGCGTTACATCCTGACTAAGCGCGGCATAGGCTATTATCTTTCTGCCGATGCGTAAGACCCCGGGAAAGGAAGACTTGTGATGTTTCGCAGTCTGCATATGAAGCTCGTCATGGTACTGGTGCTGCTTATCGTATCGGTCATGGCGGTTGTTGGCACATTTCTCATCACGTCGACCACGACGTATAACATGAAGGACTTCCGGTCACAGATGGAGCTGGTCTTCACGCCGGAGTTTATTCTTTCTCTTGAAAAAAACGCAGGCGGAGCAGATGGTGCGTCGGCGCTGCGCAGCATGCTCGCGGCTTACGAAGGCCCGCTCGGCATCGATAAAAACCGCACATTTTATGTGCTCGACGGTGCGACGGGCGAGTATCTCGCCGGTTCGGACGACAGCCTCGCGGGCAATCTGCCGCTTTCGCCCAACATCATCAAGGCGATGAACGGCGAGGTTGGACAGGATATCGAGCGCCTCGGCTCTTATTTTGACGTCGCCATCCCCGTTCTTCAGGCGCGCTTTGTCGTCGGCGTCATGGACAATAAGGCCGAGTTTAACGAGCAGTCATGGAACCTGTTCACCATTCTCATCCAGGCTATGCTGTTTGGGCTGCTCATTGCAATACTTCTCAGCTTTCTGCTGAGTAAAACGATCACAAATCCCGTCGAGCGGCTGACCGAACAGGCGGAGGCCATCGCACACGGTAACTTTGCGGGTGAGGCGGAAATTTATTCTACCGATGAAATCGGCGTACTGACGCAAACATTCAATGAAATGGCGCAGGTGCTTGAAACCACGCTGCGCGAGATGGAGGGCGAGCGCGACAAGCTGGGCACGCTCTTTTTGCATATGACGGACGGCGTGGTGGCGTTTGACCGCGGAGGCGCCGTGCTGCATGAAAATCCGGCCGCAGAGAAAATGCTGGGCAGACCGATTTCGCTTGGCATGAGCTATGCCGAGGTGTTCCCCAGCCTACAGCTTCCCGAGGAGATGAAGGGGGAAGACGGCCGTTACATCGAAGTGGACTATCACGCGGGCAAGCGTGATTTAAAAATCTATTTTGCCCCCTTCGGCACGGGCGACGAAGAGGGCCTTCTCGGCGTGCTTCACGACGTAACCGAACAGCAGCGGCTTGACGCGTCGCGCCGCGAATTCGTCGCCAATGTGTCGCACGAGCTGCGCACGCCGCTGACCAACATTCGCGGCTATACAGAAACGCTGATCGACGCCTCCGGAGAGCTTGACAGCGAAACCGAACTTAGGTTCCTCGGCGTCATTCACAGCGAGGCCGACCGCATGACGCGCATCGTCAAGGATCTGCTTACCTTGTCTCAGTTTGACTATGACCGCATGATGATGAACATGTCTACCGTGTCGCTCTGTGAGCTGGCGCTGTCTGCGACGCGCGCCATGGAGCTTGAGGCCAAGCGGCTCTCTGTCACGCTTTCCTGCGAGGTAACGCCCGCCATGCCGCATGTGTGGGGCGACCGCGAGCGCATCGAGCAGGTCGTCATCAACATCATTTCGAACGCCGTTAAGTACAACCGCACGGGCGGCAGTGTAACGGTGTCCGGCGGCCAAACGGGCGACGGACGCGTGTTCCTGCGCGTCACCGATACGGGAATCGGCGTGCCGGAAGAGGATCTGCCTCGCCTATTCGAGCGGTTTTACCGCGTCGACAAGGCTCGCTCGCGCGAGCGGGGCGGCACGGGACTCGGGCTTGCCATCGCGCGTGAAATT
The DNA here is from genome assembly GCA_001725215.1 of Clostridium sp. SCN 57-10. Classification (GTDB taxonomy): domain Bacteria; phylum Bacillota; class Clostridia; order Oscillospirales; family Butyricicoccaceae; genus SCN-57-10. Next base: position 2,962 of record MEFT01000039.1, on the reverse strand, counting down.
GTAGAGCACCACGGGGGCACGATCGATTTTCGGAGTAAGTTCGGAGAGGGAAGCGTGGTCACGCTTTACTTTCCCGAGCTGGAGAGGCGCAACCATGCTTGAACGTGTGAAAACGGCGGTGCTCGTTGTGCTGCTTGCCGTTTTACTTCTGCTCGCCTACCGTTCGTTTGAGCTTATGCTGCCTGAAGCACAGCAGGGCGGCACGGAAGCATCGGGCGGTGACGAAGCGCTCGTAACGCCTGCAGCGCTGCCGCTTAAAATTGCGCTGTGCACGGGCAGCGGAACCTATATGCCCCTCAGCGATACCGAACGCGACGAACTGATGCTGCAGCTTGAGCGCATTACGGGAGAGGCGCTCGGCTCCGCTGGCGAGCGTTCGGCTCTGACGTATGAGCAATACCTCACGTTGCTGCGCGGGCCGGCCGTGCTGCTTGTTTATGATGCCGAGCTGCCGTTTTCATTGCTGCGCGCGTGGGCGGGCTACGAATATGCGGGTATTGATGCCGTGGTGCGCTCTTATGCCGTGGCCGAAGAAGAAGGAAAGGTAATCCTCGCGTTTCGGGACGAGACAACAGGCGCGTATACGCGCCTTAAGACGGCGGCCGACCCGGATCGGCTCCTGCGTCTGTGTACTGCAGACTACCCGCGCAATGCTGTGTTCGGCTTTGAAGACGAACGGCTTGCGTCGATCGCACCCGACGAACCGGTGCCTGTGCAGGCGCTGTCGGTGCCGGTGCTGCGCGTCATGCCGCCCGCGTTTGTGGCGGCGGGGGAGCTGCCGCGCGAGCTGCTGAAGGGCTTTTCCCTCAACCCGTATTTGTCGAAAGTGTATCAGGAAAACGACGGAACGCTTGTCTATGTCGAGGATTACAGCGCGCTGCGCATGACGCCGTCGGGCGCGCTGCGCTATCGCGTGACGACGGGCCGCGGCATCGAACTGCTTGGGATCGGAGAGCAGAGCGGAAATACGAACGAGGTGATCGCGCAGGCGCATGAGCTTGTCACCTCGCTTTGGAGTCTTTCGGGCGCGAGCGGAACGCTTAGCCTCAGGCAGATAACGACGGGAAAAAACAACGCGCTTGAACTTTCGTTTTGTGTTGTTTATCGCGGCGTGCCTGTGTCTGACAGCAGCGCCGCTTATCTGATCGTGCGTGACGGTGCGGTCAGCTATCTTGACCTGCTTCCATCCGTGCTGACTGAGCAAAGCGTCGTTGAGATGCTTCCCGCCGATCAACTTGCGGCGGCGCTGCCCGAAGCGGGGCGCGGCGCGCGTCCCGCCGTGCGGTATATTCAAACGGGTGCGGATGTGCTGATGCCGGTCTATGGGGTGGTGAAGTAGCGTGGAGTGGAGTAAGGTAAAAAGCATTCTCATCGCTTTGCTGCTCGTCGTTGATGCCATTCTCGGCGTGACGGTCGCGGCGCAATACGTCCAGCTGCGCGACGCCGAGCGGGACAGTCTGGCGGGCGCGGCGCAGCTGCTGCGTGATGCCGGTTTGCGATTTGACGAGGAACTGTTTTCAGACATGCCGGTCAGTCTTTCGATGTGGACCGTTCCGCGCGACGCGGCGGCGGAAGAGAGGGCAGCCCGCGCGCTGCTCGGCGCCTCGATCGAAAGTGAGGCTGCCGGCGGCGGCATCACGGTTTTTGAGGCGCAGGAGGGTCGCGTTACCTTCCGCGCGGGAGGAATATTTGAGGCGCTTCGCAATATAAGCTCCGCATCGTCGCAAAGCCCGGAGGACGCGTTTTCCAAGATACTGCTTGCGCTGAACGTGTCACCCGAGGAGAACGGAGCGTATGTAACGCAGCGTGCGCCGGACGGCGCGCCGATTGTCAACGCACGGCTGCAATATTCGACAGAGGACGGAACGGAAGCGGTTACGGGACTGTGGATCTTCGCGGATGAAGAAACGGAGACTCGTCTGCGTGCCACGCGCGCAGAGCTTTTGCTTGCACTGCGCGCCGTTGTACCGGAGCAGGCAGAAATCACGGCTTGTTCTGCGGGTTATGTTGCACGCGAAGAGAGAACGGGCATGCGCCTCGAGCCGATTTGGCGTGTGACGGCTGACGAAACCGATTATTATGTAAGCGCGTTGACGCTGCGCCAAGTTTTGCCTTTCGGTATGGAAAAATGACCGAAATTCGGGAAAGATTCGACCGTTTTTCGTTTGACCGCGTGGTAAAAAAACTTTTCATTTTGGAAACAATATGGTATACTAGTTCAGACCGCATGGGCATACGCGGCAATCAGCTTTACGCGAGCGCTCTTTTGGCGCGCGTCAGAATATGAGAGATCAGATCGAGGAACGTCAGATGGAGAAATATGTAATTGGCGGCGGCAAGCCGCTTTTCGGTGAAATAGCCATCAGCGGCGCGAAAAACGCGGCGCTCGCGATCATTCCCGCCACCGTGCTCGTCAGCGGCGTATGCCGTCTGGAGAACATCCCAAATGTCAACGATGTGCTCATTCAGCTTGACATTTTGCGTCAGCTTGGCGCCAGCGTACGCCGCATCAATGCGGTAACCATTGAAGTCGACTGCACCAACATCAAAAACAGCAAGGCGCCTTACGATATGACACGCCGCATCCGCGCCTCGTATTACCTCATCGGCTCGCTGCTCAGCCGGTTCCATCTGGCCGACGTTGCGCTGCCCGGTGGATGCAACTTCGGCGGTGTGCGTCCCATTGACCAGCACATCAAGGGATTTGAGGCGCTTGGCGCGAGCATCCATATCATCAACGGAGCTGTTGTCGCCGCTGCCGAGCATGGGCTGACGGGCACCAGCGTTTATTTAGATGTTGTGTCGGTCGGTGCAACGATGAACATTATGCTCGCCGCGACGCTTGCAAACGGGCAGACCGTCATTGAAAACGCGGCAAAAGAGCCGCATATCGTCGATCTGGCGAACTTCCTCAACTCAATGGGCGCCGATATTATGGGCGCCGGCACCGATGTGATTAAAA
>MEFT01000038.1 GCA_001725215.1 Clostridium sp. SCN 57-10 | reverse complement strand
TCTCGCTCTTGCATTTGCACGTTAGATTTGATAGATTATAGATGTGATAATTTCGGCATATCAAAGGTATGCCGATGCAATTTTGTATTATATCACGCTTTTTTTATATAGTCAACAAGAATAGCCGTCTTTTTTCAGAAATAGTGCATAAACTTTATGTTGGGGCTTGACAGCCCTTTCTTCATATCATAATTCACTATTCGTATGCGTTCTTTTGATCAAAATCACTATTGACTGCCGTCATGCATCCCTACTCCTTCGTACCCAAGATTCATCAATGCCCCCGCGCAGTTTTGCGCGGGGGCATTTTATACACTCCTGAAAAACTGAGATTAGCTTTGTCAACTGCCGACTATATTCCCGCCCTCAGCTTCGTGCGAAATGCATTTCCGCCTGCTTGTCTACATACACATACTTGCGAGAAGTTTAGCAAGGAGGAGTGCTTATGGCGCTGCAGATGACACAGGCCGAAGCAGAATATGAACAAGTTCCACGCGGGCTTACCGACAAAGAGGTGCTTGCATCACGCGAAAAGCACGGAATAAACAGTATTTCACGCAAAAAACGCCACGGCTTTTGGTATAACTTCGGCGCGAGCTTCGGCGATCCTGTGATCAAGATTTTGCTTGCCGCGCTTGCAATCAACATTCTATTTATTGCGCAAAACTCCAACTGGTTTGAGTCGGCCGGAATCGCGCTAGCCATTCTTTTGGCAACATTGGTATCCACGCTTTCGGAGTACGGCAGCGAATCCGCATTTGAAAAGCTGCAGGAGGAAGCAGGAAAAATCCGCTGCCGTGTTTTGCGCGCCAAGGGTACGGTCGAACTGCCAATAGACGAGATTGTGGTGGGCGATCTGGTGCGCCTACAGCCGGGAGACCGCGTTCCCGCAGACGGATATGTCGTTCACGGCGCCATGGAGGTCGACCAATCGGCGCTCAACGGAGAAAGCAAGGAGGCAAAAAAGTACCCGGCACAAGCAAAGCCGAAGCATGGCGACGAAAACAATTTTTTGCGTCATGATCTGGTGTTCTCCGGCTCGGTAGTCTGTGGCGGAGACGGTTTGATGGAGGTAACGTGCGTCGGCGATGGCACCGTTTATGGGCGTATCGGCGCGGAGATTCAGGAAGATACACGCGAAAGCCCGCTGAGACACCGATTGAGCGGACTGGCTGCCGCAATCGGGAAATTCGGCTATGTTGCCGCAGCCGTTTCGATGATTGCCTTCCTCTTTAACAATATCGTGATTGACAACGCCTTTAGCGCAGTGAAAATCATAGAAACGTTATCGTCATGGCGAAGCATGATTCCCCTTCTCATTCAGGCGTGTACGCTCGGTGTTACGGTGGTTGTGATGGCCGTACCGGAGGGCTTGCCCATGATGATTACGGTTGTACTGTCCGCCAACATGAAGAGAATGATCAAGGATCACGTGCTCGTGCGCAAGCCGATCGGCATTGAAACGGCAGGTAGTCTCAATATTCTGTTTACCGACAAAACCGGAACGCTGACGTGCGGCAAGCTGGACGTTGTGCAGTTTGTCGATGGTACGGGACGGTGCATGGATAAAGAAGACGCCGCACGGGAACGCGCGCTCCTGCTCGGCATTTTGAAAGATGCGATTGTGTACAACTGTTCCGCCGTGATGGAAAAGCATCAGGCGATTGGCGGAAACGCGACCGATCGTGCGGCGCTTGAGTTTGCCCAAAGATTGCACGGTGGACACGACCAGCTGCAAAGCGTCAATCTTCTCCCCTTCTCCAGCGAATTAAAAATGATGATATCAGTCGTATCAAAGGGATGGAATGCAACGCTTATCAAAGGCAGCCCGGAAAGCATCCTTCCCTGCTGCACGCAGTTCTTCGACACAACGGGGAGACCGCAGGTGTTTACCGCTCGTTTTCGGCTGGAACGCATTTTGCGCGACTGCGCTGAAAAAGGTATGCGCATCATCGCCGTTGCCGTTGCGCCGCCGGGCGTTCGCGAGCCAGACAGCCTGCGCGACCTTACTCTGGTCGGACTTCTCGCCATTCGAGATGACATCCGCCCCACGACCATCAAGGGTGTGGAACAGGTACAGCGTGCAGGCGTGCAAACAGTGATGATGACGGGAGACGCTCGCGCAACGGCAGAAGCGATCGCCAAAGAAACGGGAATCATACGTGAACCGTCGGATCTGGTGATTACCTCCGATGAAATGAACCGGCTGACAGACGAAGAACTCATCGACATTCTGCCGCGTATCCGTGTTGTGGCGCGCGCGCTTCCCGCAGACAAAAGCCGACTTGTAAGAGCCGCGCAGGCGGCGGGTTTGGTCGTCGGCATGACCGGTGACGGCGTAAACGATGCCCCGGCGCTCAAACAGGCCGACATCGGATTTGCAATGGGAAGCGGAACCGAGGTCGCGAAAGAAGCAGGAGACATCGTAATTTTAGACAATCGCATTGACTCAATCGCCAAGGCCATCTGCTATGGGCGCACAGTCTTCAAAAGCATAAGAAAGTTCATTATCTATCAAATGAGCATCTGCCTGTGCGCAGTGGGTGTAACCGTTGCGGGGCCTCTCATTCAAGTGGACTTCCCGATTACCGTGATACAGATGCTTTGGATTAACATTGTCATGGACACGCTTGCGGGGCTTGCCTTCAGCGGTGAGAAATCACGCCGCGAGTATATGGATGAGCCCCCGAAAAGCCGCGATGAGCCGATTATGAACGCCTATATGAAAAACCAAATTGGCGTGAACAGTGTTTACGCGGTCGTCATGTGTCTGGCATTTTTAAAAAGCAATGATTATGCAGAGATGCTTCGTGTGCACGGTACGGTATACAGCATGAGCTCGTTTTTTGCACTCTTCATGTTTTGCGCCATTTTTAGCAGTTTTAACGCACGCACGCACCACTTTAACCTTTTTGCAAAGCTGTCATCCAACCTTTCCTTTCTCTGGATTATGAGCATTGTCACCGTTGTGCAGGTGCTTATCCTCTATTTCGGGGGGCAGACTTTTCGCACCATGCCGCTTCGCTTGGACGATCTGATACACATTGCTCTGCTGGCCTTTACAGTTGTTCCCGTCGACCTCGCCCGCAAATACTTCATCCGCAACCGCAAAGACCTGCAAGGTACATAAAAAAGCCGGCGCAGACATTGTCTGCGCCGGCTTCTTCGTTTAGATTCGTTTTCCCAGCTTTTCGCTGTTTTCCGCGCGAAACTGTGTAAAAGTGTCGCTTTCAATGGCGGTACGGATATCGCTCATCAGCTTGTTGTAGAAATACAGGTTGTGCATGACGGCAAAGCGCATGCCGAGCATCTCTCCCGCGCGCAGCAAATGGCGGATATAGGCGCGAGAATATTTACTGCACACCGGGCAGCCGCACTGCGGGTCAATCGGCGCGCTGTCTGTTTGATATTTCGCGTTGTTAATATTAATCACACCCTGTGAGGTAAACAGGTGGCCGTGGCGCGCATTGCGCGCCGGCATCACGCAGTCAAAAAAGTCTACGCCGCGCGCAACCGCCTCAATGATGTTGGACGGCGTGCCGACGCCCATCAGATAGCGCGGCTTCATGCGCGGCATGTGCGGCTCCACGGCTTCAATTACGTCATACATCTCACGCGCCGTTTCGCCGACCGCAAGCCCGCCGATGGCATAACCCGGAAGGTCAAGCTCCGCGATTTGCTTCATATGCTCAACACGCAGATCGTGGTAGGTTCCGCCCTGATTGATACCCCACAGCACCTGTCCGGGATTGACGGTATCTTCGCGTTTTTTCAGCTCCTCAAGTGCTTCGTCGCAGCGCCGAAGCCAGCGCACCGTGCGCTCACACGAACGCTTGACATACTCGCGCGGAGACGGGTTCTCGATGCACTCATCAAACGCCATGGCGACATCCGAACCAAGCGACCACTGAATTTTCATGCTTTCTTCCGGACCCATGAAAATTTTATGCCCGTCGGTGTGGGCGTTGAAGTGCACGCCCTCCTCCTGAATGCGGCGCAACTTGGCAAGCGAAAACACCTGAAACCCGCCGCTGTCCGTCAAAATCGGGCCTTCCCACTGCATGAAACGGTGCAGGCCGCCCAGATCCTTAATGATGCCCTCGCCGGGACGCACATGTAGATGATAGGTGTTGGAAAGTTCAACTTGGCAGCCGATCTGCTGCAAATCGTCGGCAGACAGCGCGCCTTTGATGGCCGCCTGTGTGCCCACATTCATAAAAACCGGCGTCTGCACCGTGCCATGCGCCGTAACGTAGATGCCGAGACGCGCGCCGCCATCGGTTTTTAAAAGCTCAAACATAGCTTACTCCTCTATCGAAATTTCCGCGTCGGGAAGCACCTGCACGCCGCGCAGCTTGCTCTGAATCTGTCGCGTGCGTACGCCGACTAGCTTGTCCAGCTCATCGTTTGCCTGTATCAGCCGCTTCTGCGTGGCTTCAAGCACCTCTGCGAACTTGTCAAACTCTGTTTTGACGCCGCCGAGCACCTTCCAAACCTCACTGGAACGCTTTTGAATGGCAAGCGTGCGGAAGCCCATTTGCAGGCTGTTGAGCAGCGCGCCCATCGTGGTAGGGCCAGCAATGTTCACTTTGAAATCCTGCTGCAGCTGCTCGACAAGTCCGCAGCGCACAACCTCTGCGTAGAGCCCTTCTACGGGCAGAAACATGATGCCGAATTCGGTGGTGTGCGGCGGAGCGATGTATTTTTGGTGAATGTCGCGCGCAAACGAGCGGACACGATCGCGCAGCAGCTTGATTGCCGCGTCCACGCGCGCCTGATCGGCCGAGTCATACGCGTCAAGCAGCTGTTCGTAGGCGTCGCCCGGATATTTTGCATCGACGGGCAGCCAGACCGGCTTTTCGTCATCACCGGGCAGCTTGATCGCATATTCTACCACGGTAGCGCTGCCCGGCTTGGTCGCTACGTTTCTCGCATACTGCTCAGGCGAAAGAATCTGCTCTAAAATCGCGCCGAGCTGAATTTCACCCAGCACACCGCGCGTTTTGACGTTGGAGAGCACCTTTTTCAGATCGCCGACGCCCACGGCAAGGCTTTGCATCTCGCCAAGTCCGCGGTAGACCTGCTCAAGACGCTGGCTCACCTGCTGAAACGAATCGTTCAGTTTCTTTTCAAGTGCCGTCTGCAACTTTTCATCCACGGTTTTACGGATGTTTTCAAGCTGCGCAGCGTTTTCCTGGTTCAGCCGCGCAAGGCTTTCCACCAGCGTCCGGCGCATATGGTCAAGCTTTTGTTCGGTCTGCAGTGCGTTTTCATGAAGCTGCTTTTGGATGCGGTCGAAAGACGGTTCGCTTGCGTGCAGCAGCATATCCTGCCGCGCGCGAAGCGCCGTTAGCTCCTGCGCCGCATTGGCAAAACCCTGGCGCATTTCCTCTGCGGAAGCACTTTTGCGCAGCGCAAGGAGCGAGAGCGCTAGCGCCACGGCAAGCACCGCCGATAGAGCCGCAAAAATCCACTCCATATTTCCTCCTAAAGAAACAGGCATGCGTCGCCAAAGCTAAAAAAGCGATAGCCCTGCTCGACGGCGGTTCGATATGCATGAAGCACAATCTCACGAGAGGAAAATGCGGAGACAAGCATAATCAGCGTGCTCTCCGGCAAATGGAAGTTTGTAATTAGCCCGTCAAGCACCTTAAACGAGTAGCCCGGATAGATAAAAATCGCCGTGCTCCCTTCGCCCGCGTGCACCGTTCCCTGCGCATCGGCCACGCTCTCAAGCGTGCGGCAGGAAGTCGTACCACATGCGATGACGCGGCCACCCCTTTCTTTCGCCGCATTGATCTGCGCAGCGGCCTCTTCCGACACATGATACACCTCGGAATGCATGACGTGTTCCGTAATGCTTTCAACCTTTACAGGTCTGAAGGTTCCTAGACCGACATGTAAAGTAACTCGGACAACGTCGACGCCCTTTTCACGCAGCCTATCAAGCAGCTCGGGGGTGAAATGCAGGCCGGCCGTCGGTGCTGCTGCTGAGCCCAGCTCCCGGCAGTAGACCGTCTGATAACGTGATTGATCGTCTAGCTTCTCGCGAATATAGGGCGGCAGCGGCATGGTGCCCAGCCGCTCAAGCACCTCAAGAAAAATTCCTTGATACTCAAAGCGCACCACGCGGTTGCCCGTTTCCAGCACCTGCTCGACCACACAGGTCAGTTCTCCGTCACCAAACGATACCCGCGCTCCTTCGTGCAGTCTTTTGCCGGGGTATACGATGCACTCCCACCTGTTATCACCCAGGTCACGCAACAGCAAAACCTCCACCGCCGCACCGTGCGGCTGTTTGACGCCGTACAGCCGCGCGGGCAATACCTTGGTGTCGTTGACTACCAGACAGTCTCCCGCGCGGAAGTATTCCGCAATATCGTAAAAATGCCGGTGCTTCAGTTCGCCTGTGGCACGGTCGATCACCAGCAGCCGCGAGCCGTCGCGCCGTTCAAGGGGCGTCTGCGCAATCAGCTGTTCGGGCAAATCATAATAAAAATCGCTTGTTTTTAGTTCTTCTGCCATTACTCTACTCTTTCCACCCGTACACCGGTAAAATAAAATTGAATGATCTGATCGTATGTAAATCCTTTTTGAGCCATTGCGTGGGCGCCCCACTGGCTCATACCGATATTATGCCCCGAACCGGTGCCTTTGATCTGGAAGCTTTTATTGGTAACCTGAGCGGTTTCAACACCGCTGCCTGTAATGATTTTCAAATTCGCACTTGAAGCTCCGACTGAAGAAACATTACCGCCCGAGCCAATCGCATAGTATTCCTGAATCGGCTTGTCCATCGATGCGTCGTTGGCAAAAAGCCCCGTTACCGTGCCGATGGTATAACGATGGCTTCTGATTCTCGTGGCATCGTCGGTCGATATGTTCAAAAAGGTGCGGGCGCGATCACCCGTGAACGGCTTTAGCTTCGTACCGTCTGCCAGAACCACGGTAACCTCAAGTACGTTGCCCACGGCCGAATAACGGCTGACGTAAAGATCGGTCACGTCGGCCGAAAGCGCATAGCCTTTATCGCGCAGGCGACGCGTCAGCTCGGCCGGTGTGATGGAAAAGCTGTACGGCAAGGTCTTTACCAGATAGGTATCCTCTACCGCTTTCAAATAGGCTAGGTCGGTCGTCCAAATGTTTTTTACATCTTCGGTATAGCCGCCGCTTGACGAATGATAAAAGGTTTCGGCAACTCTTCCGTTATACATGATGCAGTAGCCGCTCACTTCGTCAACAGCGCGGTCGGTCGTCGCGTTGGCGCTGCCCGTGCCATAGTAGACCTGACAGTCGGTGGTATTACACAGATCAAAGCCCGACGCGCCGTGCTTGCCGATGTTTTTAAGCGCGTATGCCTTGGCGCAAAGTGCTTGAGCCTTCAGCGCCTCGATGGGCCATGATGGACTCATTTCATACGGTATTACACCTCTGAGATATTGATCCATCGACACAACGTTCATCACGGTGAGGTCGTTTCCGTTCACGCGCAGATATTCAAAACCGCCATAGTATTTATACCCTTTAAACCATGTCTGCGCAGGCGCGCTTCCGTTGCCGACGGGCATAATGCCAAGCCCCGCGCCGCCATTGTCAAACTCAAACAGAATACGGTCGGTTCCCGTCACGGTAACGGTATAGCAGCTTTTGCTGGCACCGCAAACAGATACACCTGCGCCGAGCGTATTGCCAACCGACGCACGCGCCGCCTCAGCATCCTGCAGCGTCATATATTGCCCGACGCGAACTTTATATACACCGGTGACATACGCAGGAAAAGCCGAAAAGCCATAAGACTTTACACGGTCTGCTGCGCTTGATGCATCGCCTGCGCTGGCATAGTTTTCTGAAACTTCAAGGTGATAAGGGCCGATCGAAAAGCGGCTGGACGCCGGCATCGTGTCGTAATACACGTTGCCGTTCCCCACATAAATCGGCTTGTCCTTCAGCATGGTCAGCGTGATCTCGCCTGTCGCAAAAACCTCGTTAAATACGCGGCTCGATCCGTCAAACCAGCCAAACCGATATCCCGCGCCATAGCCGGTTACGTTTTGCAGGTTTGCCGCCGGCAGCGCGTTCAAATTGTAAAACAATCCGATTTTAAGCGTGGGGTTTGCGTCAAGCGCTCGTACGGGTGAAGGTATCAAGACAGAAAACAGCATGCACAGAGTAAGTAAGGCAAAAACAAATCGCTTCATATCGGCTCCTTTGCAGAAAACGGGCATCACATATTGGTTAAGTATATCATGAAACGGCTTTCGTTTTCAACCGTTTGCGACAGAAAAGCGCACGCCAGCCTAACGCCGTCGTGCGCTTTTTGACATGAATGAAAATTATGCCTCGAAGACAATTCTATGGAAGGTCTTCTTTCCTTTTCGGATAACGAAATCTCCGTTTGCAAAGGCATCGGGTGTAAATACTGCCGTCGGCTCCGTGACTTTAGCCTCGCCGACGAACACACCGCCCTGTTCGATAAGGCGGCGCCCTTCTCCCTTAGAGGGAACCAGCTTTGCCTTAAGCATAAGATCAAGAATGCTGACCGTGCCGTCAGTGAGATCGGCAGCCGTGATCGTGGTAGACGGCACATGGGTCAAATCGGCCGCGGCGCCGAACAGTGCCTTACTGGCATGCAGCGCCTGCTCCGCCGCCTCTTTGCCGTGCACCATTGCCGTAATTTCAAGCGCTAGGCGCTCTTTGACGGCGTTCAGCTCACTGCCCTCGCACTTGGCAAACTCCTCGATCTCTTCAAGGGGGATAAAGGTCAGAAGCTTCATGCAGCGGATGACGTCTGCATCCTCGACATTGCGCCAGTACTGGAAGAACTCAAACGGGGAGGTTTTTTCCGGATCGAGCCATACGGCGCCTTTTTCGGTCTTGCCCATTTTTTTGCCTTCCGATGTGGTGAGCAGCGTAAAGGTCATGCCGTAGGCCGCTTTTTGGTCGACACGGCGAATCAAGTCGGCACCGTTGATGATGTTTGACCACTGATCGTCGCCGCCGAGCTGCAGCACACAGCTATAATTGCGGTTGAGCACGAGGAAGTCGTAGCTCTGCATGAGCATGTAGTTAAACTCAAGGAACGACAGCCCGCGCTCAAGGCGCGATTTAAAGCATTCGGCGGTCAGCATACGATTGACGGAAAAATGCACGCCGACGTTGCGTAAAAAGTCAATATAGTTGAGATTGAGCAGCCAGTCACCGTTATTGACCATGATGGCCTTGTCTTCAGAAAAATCGATGAGGGGGCGCATTTGCTTTTTAAAGCATTCGGCGTTATGCTGAATGTCTTCCTGCGTTAGCATTTTTCGCATGTCAGTCTTACCCGTGGGGTCACCCACCATCCATGACGACAAGCTGCAGGAAATGGCCGACATGCAGGCTGTCTGCCGTAGGGTCAAAGCCGATATAGAATGTGATGTTATGGTTATCCAGCAGGTCGCGTATCTCGTCCTCATGCGTCGTCTGCGCGATTAGGTCGCGCGCCTTCAGTTCTTCAAACAATGTCATACTATTACCTCCAAAAATAAAAAACGTCCTCTGCATATGCAGAGGACGATCGTGTCGTGTTACCACCTCAGTTTACGCCTTGCTCACGCAGGACGCCTTACGGAGTACCATCATACTCCAGCGCAGTAACGGGCGCACCCGCGGAATCCTACTCAAGCGTTCGGAACCCAAGCTCACAAGGGTATTTCGCACATCCGCCCTGCCTGCTTTCACCAACCGCAGACTCTCTGAAAGGCTTTCCTGTGCTACTTATCTCGTTCATCGCCGTATCATTATGATGTGTATGACGAACATTATACCACGGATTTCTATTTTGTCAAGAGCTTTTCGCGTGTTTCTTTTCCGGCACGCAGCAGGTCGAACGCGCTTTGCAGCGTGGCATCGGTAATGTTAACGCCCGCGGTCAACCGCGCAAGCTCGGCGGCGCGTCCGCTGTCGTCAAGCAGCGTAACGCTGGTAAACGTGCGATCACCCTGCACGCTTTTGCTGATGCGATACTGCCAGTCTGCCAGGGCCGCGATCTGCGGCAAATGGGTGACACACAGCACCTGCCGCCCGCCCGAGAGATACAGCAGCTTTTCGCCCACGCGGCTTGCGGCTCTGCCGCTGACGCCTGCGTCGATTTCGTCGAACACCGCCGTTTCCACCGCGCCGTCTCCTGTCAGTACACAGCGAAGCGCGAGCATGATGCGCGAAAGCTCGCCGCCCGACGCAACCTTGGCAAGCGGGCGCAGTTCCTCGCCCCGGTTCGCTGAAAGCAGGAACCGAACGGTGTCTACGCCGCGGCGGCCAAAGCGCACCTGCGTTTCGTGCGCGTTGCTCTCAATTTCGGCGGTAAAGCGGGCGCTCTGCATATCAAGCTGCGCAAGCTCGCTTTCAACCTGCAGCTTCATGCGCTCTGCCGCCTCGCACCGCAGCGTGTGAAGCGCGTGCGCAAGCTCGAGCACCTCCGCTCGGCGCTCGACATATTGTGCCTTGAGCTCGTCTAAATTATCATCGAGAAACGCGAGACCATCGCGCTCTTCACGCAGCGACTCGAGCAGCGCGGGCAATTCGTCGGACGCAGCCGCATGCTTGCGCGAAAGTCGCGACAAAAGATCAAGGCGCAATTCAGTTTCCTCAAGCCGCACCGGCGTATAGTCGGTTTCAGACAGCCGCTGCGAAAGCTCGGAGGCAAGCTCGGTTGCCAAAATCTCCACCTCTGTCAGACGGGCGCAAAGCCCTTCATGCGCAGCGCTGTACTTCAAAATCCCGCGCATACGCGCAGCCGCTTGCGACAGCGCGGTACATGCGCCATTTTGCTCTTCGTTGCCGTTCAGCGCGGAAAGCGCATCGGTAAACGATGAGGTAATCGCCTCCGCGTGAATGAGCTCTGCCCGGAGAGAGGTGAGTTCTTCCTGCTCACCGACACGCACCGCAGCACGTTCCAGCTCGTCGATCTGGGCGGTCACCGTTTCAAGCCGCTTCTGCTTTTCATAAGAAGACATTGACATCGCTTTGATACGGCGGTTGAGCAGCAAAAGCTCATCATATCGCGCGGCATACTCCGCAAGCTGCGGCTCAATGCCAGCAAACGCATCCAAATAGTCGATATGTGTCTGTTCGTTCAGCAGATTTTGTCCATCATGCTGTCCGTAGATGTTAATCAAATGAGGCGCCAGCTCGCGCAGCGCAGCAAGTGTTGTCAGCTCTCCGTTGATACGGCATACGTTTTTTCCGTCCGCATACATCTCGCGCCGAAGCACGAGCATCCCGTCGTCACACGGGATGCCAAGGCGCGCCAGTGCGTCCGCCGCACGCGAAGGAACAGCTCACGGCTGACGCGCGCACCGAATACCGCGTTTAGTGAGTCGATGATGATTGATTTACCCGCACCCGTTTCGCCGGACAGCACAGAAAAGCCTTCCGAAAAATCGATCTCAGCCGCTTCTATGACGGCAATATTCTCTATGTACAGCCGGCTGAGCATACGAACCCCTCCCGAATGTTATTTCAGCATTTCCTGAGCACTCTTGCAAAAGCGGATCGCCTCGTCGTTATCATGCAGAATAATGAGGATATTGTCGTCGCCCGCAATGGTGCCGACAATTTCGTCAATACGCATGGTGTCTATGGCATAAGCCGCGGCATTCGCCATACCGGACAGCGTTTTCACGACAACAAGGTTCTGCGCCCGCTCAATTTTGGTTACGCATTCTCTGAAAATGTTTTTGAGCCGTGGAATAAAGCCGCTGTCGTTGCTTTTTTCCGGCGTCGAATATTTATAGCCGCCGCTGAGCGAAGAGACCTTGTGCAGGCGGAGTTCTTTGATGTCGCGGGAAATCGTGGCCTGCGTGGTTGGGAAGCCGGCCTCGGACAGTCGGTCGGAAAGCTCTTTTTGCGTCTTCACCTCAAAACCGTTGACAATGTCAACAATGGCGGCCTGGCGCTGAAATTTCATAGCTCTACCCTCTCATTCGTCAGTTTTTTACGGACAATTTCATAAAATCCAAGCGTTTTCAGCTTAATAAGACCAAGTTCGTAGGGGGACTGGCGAATGCGAACCGAACACCCTTGCTCCAAAGGAAACGTTTTAAAACCGTCAATCGACAAAAACACGGGGTTTTCCTGCTCGGGCGATGTCACAAGAATCATGCGTCCCGACTTGAGAACTACGGATTTTGCGTTGAAGGCGTGCGGGCAGATCGGTGTTACCGCGATGCACGATGAGGATGGCTCTAAAATCGGTCCACCCGCGGAAAGCGAATACGCCGTTGATCCGGTGGGTGTACAGACGATGACGCCATCTCCGCTGAATGCAAGGGCTTCCCGTCCGTCGATCAACACGCTGAGGCGTACCACTCGTGATATGTTTCCCTTGGAAATCACCGCGTCGTTCAGCGCAATCGTGTTGTAGACGGTCTTGCCGTTTGCATCCACAATGCTCACGTCAAGCATCATTCGTGAATCGATCGAAAAAGAGCCATCACGCACCTTTTCAATCTCCCACAGTTCGTGTATCTCAAGCTCACTCATAAAGCCCATCGTGCCCACATTGATACCGAGAATCGGCTTTTCTTTTTTCGCAGCGGCCTCTGCGATACGCAGAATCGTTCCGTCTCCGCCGACAACGACGACAAAGTCGCATCGGTCAACGACTTCTTCATCTTCACAGAAAACAATCTGCGAAACGATGGGGTCAGACAGCATGGACTGAAACGAACGCCCCATAAAGACCTCAAAGCCCATGTCTATGAGGTTAGAAGCCACAGTAGATGTGACTTGTAAAGTGTTTGCCCTTGTCGGGTTTGGACGAAGCAAAACTTTGTTCATCACAGCCACCTCGCATTCGCATGAGCTTCCGCAACGACCGCCTCTATATCGATTGGCCGATCGTCTCCCTGCATAGACAGGTGGAGTAAAAATTCAATGTTCCCTTCGGGTCCTTTGATGGGCGAATAGGTTAGTCCAAGCGCGGTAAGGCCACTTTCTTTGGCATAGCCAAGCACCCTCGAAATAACCTCCACATGAGTTTGAGCTTCTCGCACCACGCCCTTTTTGCCAACCTTTTCGCGGCCCGCTTCAAATTGCGGTTTAATCAGCGTCAGCATTGCGCCTTCCGGCTGCAGCAGCGTCCGCACAACGGGCAAAATCAGTTTAAGCGAAATAAACGAAACATCGCAAACCGCAAGATCAATCGGTCTCCCGATTTGCTCCTGCGTGACATAGCGAAAATTAGTGCGGTCGAGAC
Source organism: Clostridium sp. SCN 57-10 (assembly GCA_001725215.1). Taxonomy (GTDB): domain Bacteria; phylum Bacillota; class Clostridia; order Oscillospirales; family Butyricicoccaceae; genus SCN-57-10. Next base: position 1,675 of record MEFT01000038.1, on the reverse strand, counting down.
AGGTAACTCGCTCATCGGAGCGAAGCTTCCACGCCAGCTGACCATATCCCACGTCAACTGAGAACACATGTGCCGCACCGTTCATCAGAAGGCAGTCAGTAAAGCCACCCGTCGATGCGCCGATATCGATGCACGTTTGCCCCGCCGGATCATACTCGAAAAAAGCAAGCGCCTTTTCAAGCTTTAATCCTCCGCGACTGACATATTTCAGTGTGCTTCCGCGAACTTCAATCACGTCGTTTTCTCGGCACAGCGTGCCGGCTTTATCTTCTTTTTGGTTATTAACATATACAATGCCCTGCATGATGATGGCTTTCGCGCGTTCTCGGCTTGTTTCAAGCCCCTTTTCGAGCAGCAGCGTGTCAAGACGCTTTTTTTCACTCATGATGCAGCGCCTTTCTGGCGGCATTTGCGATGCCGGCCGCGTCAATTCCATACCGCGTGTACAACTCGCGTACACTGCCTTGAGGAATAAAGCGATCACCCAAATTGACTGCGCAAAATGCGCGTGGGAAAATCGACTTTTCCGAAAGCTCGGACGCAATTTTCTGCGCGAAGCCGCCCGCAGCGACGCATTCTTCCGCAACAACAACGCATCCCGTCTTGCGTACCGAAGCAATAACTTCGGACGGGACACCAGTCAACTCGTTAAGTTTGACAATCTCAGCCGAGATCCCCTCCGCAGCGAGCAAATCGGCCGCCGCAATGACTTCATTGAGTAAAATGCCGTAAGAAATCAACGTCACGTCAGACCCGTCGCGCACGACTGACGCATTGTGCGCCATACTGTCCTCACGATAGGTAAGCTCGCAGCCGCGAGAATAACGCACGGCAACAGGGCCGCTGCACTCGTAGAGGGCGCGCCGCAGCGCCGTATTCAGTTCGGCATGGCTTGCAGGCGCAAAAATTCTCATGCCGGGAACCGTGGATAAAAACGAAAGGTCGAATATCCCCTGATGGGTTTCGCCATCCTCACCCACCAAACCGGCACGGTCGATGGCAAAGACCACATGATTGCCCTGAATGGCGACATCATGAATCAGCTGGTCGTAAGTTCGCTGCAAAAAAGTGGAGTAAATTGCACAGACGGGCAGCATGCCGGTCGTTGCCATGGCAGATGACATGGTAACCGCATGCTCTTCGGCAATGCCGACATCGAAAAAGCGTGAGGGAAAACGCTCCGCAAAGTCGATCAGCCCCGTTCCGCCCTCCATCGCTGCCGTAATGGCGCAGACGCGTGCGTCTTCTTCCCCCAAAGCGCACATTGCGCTTCCGAATACCTGTGAAAAGCTCACGCTTTCCTTCTTTTTAGAAATTCCGGTCACCACATCAAAAGCAGATACACCGTGAAAGCTGGACGGCTCGCTCTCCGAGCGGAAATATCCTTTTCCCTTCGTCGTCTTAAAATGCACAACCACAGGCCCTTCCACGAGCTTTGCCTCGTTCAGCAGGTCACATACCACGGTTATGTCGTTTCCGTCAGCAGGGCCGAAATACCGAAAGCCCATAATTTCAAAAATGCTTTCTTTTAGGAGCGCTGATTTGATTCGGTTTTTCAGCTGGGATACCGATTGAATGAGCGATTCACCAAACGAAAACCGACGAAAAAAACGCTTCACACGAGCTTTTGCGCGAAAATACCGCGGACTGGAGCGCATGTGAGACAAACGCTCTG
>MEFT01000037.1:14006-25485 GCA_001725215.1 Clostridium sp. SCN 57-10 | reverse complement strand
AGACACGCCGATGAATACATCCGCGCCGCGCAGCACCTCGGCAAGCGTGCCCTTTTTCATGCCCGCGTTCGAAATTTCGGCCATCTGCCGCTTTTCCTCGTTCAGTCCCTCGCGTCCGCGGTAAATGGCGCCCTTGCTGTCGCACATCACGACGTCTTTGAGGCCGAGCGCCATGAGCAGACGGATGATGGCGATGCCCGCCGCGCCCGCGCCGCTCGTCACAACGCTAATGCCCGAAAGATTTTTGCCCACCAGCTTGAGGGCGTTGAGCATGGCGGCCAGCGTGATGATGGCCGTGCCGTGCTGGTCGTCGTGGAAGATGGGAATGTCACACACCTCTTTGAGGCGGCGCTCGATCTCAAAACAGCGCGGCGCGGAGATGTCCTCCAGATTGACACCGCCGAAGCTGCCGGCAAGCAGCTGCACGGTGCGTACGATTTCGTCCACGTCGTGGGTGCGGATGCAGAGCGGGATGGCGTCCACGCCGCCGAACGCCTTGAACAGAACGCATTTGCCCTCCATAACGGGCATGCCCGCCTCGGGGCCGATGTCGCCCAGGCCCAAAACGGCGCTGCCGTCGGTCACGACGGCGACGGTATTGTGCCGCCCCGTCAGTTCATAGCTCTTGTCTACGTCTTTGTTGATTTCAAGGCAGGGCTGCGCCACGCCGGGCGTATAGGCAAGAGCGAGATCCTCTCGCGTTGCCACGGGCACCTTAGGCACAACCTCGAGCTTGCCGCGCCACTCGCCGTGCAGGCGGAGCGATTCCTTTGCATAATCCATAACATTCTCCTTCTTTCTGTGCTTTTACTGCTTCTATCCTACGCCAAGCGGCGCGATTTGTAAATGCGCGGATGCGGGTTTACGGAAGCTTAACCGCCTTGATGATAAAGGAAAGCGGCAGCTTCTGCGCTTTACACGGCGCGTAATACTCCGAAGAAAACTCGTATTCGCGCGCGAGGGTTTGCGGTGCGGTTTCCTCCACCAGCCGCTGCACCGTAAAGCCGGCGTCGGCAAGGGCGTTGATCCAGCCCGACATTTTATGATTGTGAATCGTTACCGGATAACCGCGCTGAACATAGGAAAAAGACTCGTCACTGAGATAGCCGCCGTCCAAAACCAGCTTGCCGTCCTGCGCCGAAATGCAGTGCATCAGCGGGTGATCCCACGAAAAGAGGAAGATTCCGCCCGGCTTCAGATAGGAAGCAACGCGCCTCAGCGTGGCGGGCAGGTCGACCGTCCACCCAAGCGCATAAATGGAGTAAGCCACGTCAAAGTAGCCGGTGGGCAAGCCGTAGTCAACTTCCATCGGGGCATTGAACAACCTCGGGGCATAGCCGCTTTCTGACAGATAGCGGCGCGCGTTTTCGATTTGCCTTGTTGAAAGGTCGACGCCCCAAAGCTCGGCTGCGCCGCGCTCGCCGCACCAGCGGAGCGAATGGCCGCTTCCGCAGCCGATATCGAGCACGCGCATGCCTGCAAGGTCGGGGAAAAGACCGAGCTCGTCCTCGGTCGGAACGAGGCAGCCGTAGCACGGCAGCGCGGTCGAGCCGAACCAGGTATCGGCCATGGCGTCCCAGCTTTGCTTATTCTGTGCTAGAATTTCCTGCTTCATAAGCGTTTACCTGCTTCGAGTGGTGATTTCCCCTCGCCCGAAAGCAGCGACGCGGCGCTGCCGAAGACAAGCGCCCAGAACGCCGCGCCGACGCCGAGCAGCGTCACGCCCGAAAGGCCGACGACGAGCGCGACGAACGCGCCGCGCAGATGCGTCGCGCTGCCGAACGCCTCGGTCAGCGAGCTTACGAGCACGCTGATCATGGCAAGCCCCGCGAGTACGGTCGTCACAGGGACGGGAATGGCGGAAATCAGTCCGAGCGCCACGCCGGAAAACACGCCGAACAGAATGGAAAACACGCCGCAGGCAAACGCCGCGCCAAAGCGCTTTGCGGGGTCTGGGTCGGCGTCGCCCGACGCGCAGATGGCCGTCATCGGCCCTGCGATGTTGGCGTTGTGCCCGCCGAACAGACCCGCCGCCATACTGGCGACGCCGGAGGCGACCGTCATCGCGCCGACGGGCGGGGTATAGCCCTGCGCGCGCAGCACGCCGATGGCCTGCGCGTTTTGCGCGCCGACGACGAGCACGGCAAGCGGCACCGAAACGGAAAGCAGTGTGCCGGGCGAAAAGCGCGGCAGTGTAAAGAGCGGCGCGGAGAACGAAAAGCTGAGGTTCGCTGTTTCAAAACCGCCGGTCAGCAGCAGCGCAAGGAGCGCGCACAGCAGAGAAGCGGGCACGGGCGGCACTTTTTTGAGTACACGCGGCAGCGCAAAGTAGCCGATAACGGCAGCGCCGCACACAAGCGGCATCGCCGACGTGCCCGATACGATGCCCGTGCCGAAGTTCATCATGCAGCCGGCGACCATGCCCATCACGATGGGCAGCGGCACAAGAGCCATGACGCGCGACGCCAAACCGCTTATGCCGATAAGCAGCACAAGCGCGCCAGACGCGACATACGCGCCGACCGCCTCGGCGAAGCTGTGCCCCGCAAGGGCGGTGGCAAGCAGCGACGCACCGGGAATGCACGCCGCGCCGACGATGGGCATCTGATAATACGGCGCGAGCACAATGCCGATGAGGCCCGCCACGGCATATGCGCCGAACAGCCACGACGAGGTCTGCGCCGCCGTGAAACCGAGCTGCTCCGCCACACTGACATAAATGAGCGCCGGCCCGGCGATGCTGAACAAAATCGCGACGGCGGCGGTTACGACGGTGTTGCGGTTCAGCGCGCGCGGCAGCGCGGCAAACCCGGCGCGCAGACCCGCACCCGGCTCAATCACGCGGCGCATCGCCCGTCACCTCCCAAAGCGGCACAAAGGGCAGCTCAAGTCCGCGCTCACGCAGCAGTTCGCCCAATACCGCCTGAAAACTCGCCGCCCCAGCCGTCTCCGTCAAACGAGGCGGTCACGCCGCACGAGGGGCTGCCGTTAATGCCGACGACGCACCGCACGCGAAAGCGCGAGGGGTGGCGCATATATTCTTCGATTTGCAGCACAAGCGGCGCAAGCATCTCGCGCGCCGCGGCGCGGTAAAACGGCGTGTCAAACTGCGTGCGCGCGTGCCCCCAGCGCGCCGCACCGTAAAGCGCAAGCTCCGGGCAGGGCAGCTGCAAAAGCTGTGCGTCGTCCTGCAGCGCGCGCATGACAAACGCGCGCCTCGCGGTTTCCTCTGCTTGGTAGGCGCCATCCTGCTCGTGTGCCGTTTTCGAGGCCGTGTTGAGCACGCAATGGCTGACGATGTAAATGTCCTGCATTTGATTCTCCTTATATGATATGGATGAACGTATTATATCAAAAAAGCGCGGCGCTGTCACCTGCATGGCTATTTGGATCGTCTATCAATGGAACGGAAATTATCTATAAAAACGATTGGACAGACGCCCACCTGTTTGCTATGCTATCGTTGGCTTCATTCGGCCCATCTTTACATAAGGAGAGAAAACCCATGAAATACACCAAATCTCAAATGTTGGTACTGTGCGCGCTCGCCGTGGCGATCAACGTGGCACTCGGCGCTCTTACTTCGCTTTGGAAGCTCCCGCTTTATCTCGATACGATCGGCACCGTGTTCATCGCGATCTACTTCGGCCCGTGGTACGGCGCGGCCGTCGGCGCCACGACCAATGTGCTGTCCAGCCTTGTGATGGGCAACATCAAGGGCATGCCCTTTCTGCTCGTCAGCGTCGCCATCGGCATTGTCGTCGGTCTGATTGCGCGCAAGCGCCGCTGGACGCTGCCCGTGGCCATCGTGACGGGACTGATCCTCTCTGTCGTTGCGCCCCTCATCGGCACGCCCATCGGCGTGTGGGTTTACGGCGGACTGACGGGCACCGTGTCCGATGTGGTCGTGCTTTGGCTCAAGACGAGCGGCATGAACATCTTCAGTGCGTCGTTCCTCATGAAGCTGTTTAACAACCTGTGGGACAAGGTGGGCACCTGCCTGCTTGTCTATCTGCTCATTCGCTCGCTGCCGCGGCAGTATAAGCCGGAAAGCGAGAAGCAGCCCGGCTAACAGATACCATGGCTATCAATATCACCCTTCAGGAAGCGGCTCGCCAACGGCGGGCCGTTTCTGTTTGTCAAAAAGCGGAAGGGCTTCATGCGGTTGTGTTTTCGGAGAGCTGTGCCGCGAAAACGCCGCAGGCCGCCTGATGCATTGCGTCTTGCGCTGTGCGCGCGAAAAAGGTATAATAAGTCATATCGTTCCAACGAAACTGGGAGGCGCGCCATGAAGCAGAATAAAACCATTTTAATGATCGCGCTTTTTTTACTTGCGGCGCTTGCCGTGTGGCGCTTGTGGAGCGTGCTCATGCTGTTTATGACGGCGATGATCTGCTCTTATCTGCTTGGCCCTCTCACCCGTTTTTTGTGCCGCAGACTGCGCCTGCGGCGCGGCTTTGCCGTCGGCCTTGTGATTTTTCTGTTTTTATTCTGTATCGTACTGCTTTTTTCGTTGACGCTGCCGCGCGCCATTACGCAAACGGGTGCGCTTTTGGCCGACATCCGCGTGCATGCCGGCAATTTTGACGAGCTGGTCGCCTCTGCCGTGTCTTATCTGCAGCGGCTCAACCTGCCGCCCGCCGTTGTCGATACGGCGGCTGGTCTGCTTGCGCAGAGCGATGGTTATATCGCCGGGTTTTTAAGCTCCATCGTCGGCACACTGGCCGGCGTGCCTATGCGGCTGTTTGACGGCCTGGTGCTCGTCATTCTGGTGTTTTATTTCATGCTGGACGGAGAAATGCTGAAAAACAGGCTGCTCGGACTGCTGCCCGCGCAGCTTGAGACGCGTGTGCGCGCCATGCTGGCACAGTCTAACCGGCTGACGTGGGCCTATATCCGCACGCGCTGCTTTATTTCGCTCGGCATGGCGGTTGTCACCTATATCGGGCTGTCGCTCATGGGGCTGCGGTATGCTTATATTTTTGCGACGCTGTCCTTCGTGCTCGACTTCATCCCCTACTTCGGCTCGATCATCGCGGGCGTGGTAGAGGGCTTTTTCGCGCTGATTACCGGCGGGCCGGGGCTTGCCGTCGCCGTTGCAATCTTCGTCATCGTGGTGCAGCAGATCGAGGGCAACGTTGTCGCGCCCAAGGTGCAGGGAAGCGCCGTCGGTCTGCACCCGGTCACCGTATTGTTCGCCATGCTGGCGAGCAACACCGTTTGGGGCCCGGTGGGCATGCTGATTTCGGTGCCCGTGGCGGCTATTCTTAAAATTATTGCAAAGGAGATCTACACCTATCTCATGTCGCCCGAACGCGTGCCGGAGGCAGGTGTGGAAATAACATAGTATGGCGGAAATTACCGTAACAGGACTGCAAAAGTTCTTTGGAGAGCATCACATCCTACGCAACCTGAGCTTTGAGGTGTTTGAGCGCGAGCGCGTCAGCATCATCGGCCCCAACGGCTGCGGCAAAACCACGCTGCTCAAAATACTCGCGGGCGCGCTGCCTTATGACGGCGGCTCGGTGTCCATCCCTAAAAACCGGCGCGTCGGCCTGCTTGAGCAGCTGCCAGACTATCCGCCCGACGTGACGGTGCGCGAGGTTTTGTGGCAGGCGTTTGCCCATCTCGACGAAATGAGCGCCGCGCTGCGCGCGCTTGAGCAAGACATGGCAGAGGGCAAAGAGGTCGACCTTGCACGCTATGCCACGCTGCAAACCGCGTTTGAAACGGCGGGCGGCTATGAAACCGACATGCGCTACGCCATGATGGTAAGCGGCCTTGACATCCCGCCGGACATGCAGCAGCGTCCGTTTATGAGTCTTTCGGGCGGCGAGAAGACGCGCGTCAACCTCGCGCGCATCATGCTTTCGGGCACCGACCTGCTGCTGCTCGACGAGCCGACCAACCACCTTGACGTAGACGCCATCGAATGGCTAGAGGGCTATCTCAAAAGCTTTAAGGGCGCCGTCGTCATCATTTCGCACGACCGCTATTTTCTAGATAGCGCGACGACGCGCACGCTCGAGCTGGACGACGGCACGATTACCTCGTGGCCGGGCAATTACAGTGTGTATGTCGACCGCAAGCGTGAGCTGGCAGAGCAGCTCGAGGCCGCCAAAAAGCGGCAGGACCGCGAGATCGAGCGGCTGTCCTTCGCCGTCGAACGCATGAAGGGCTGGGGCATCGGAAACTCCAAGCTGATGAAGCGCGCGTTTGGCATGGAAAAGCGGCTCGAGCGCATCGAGCGCATTCAGACCATCCGGCGCGAGCATAAAATGCGCAATAAGTTCTCCACGGCGGAGCGTTCGGGCAACGAGGTTTACTATATCGAAAACCTCTCCGCCGGGTATGACCGCCCGCTCATCGAAGGCTTTGAGGCGACCATCTTCCGCGGCGAGCGCATCGCCATCGTCGGCCCCAACGGCTGCGGCAAAACGACGCTTCTTCTCACGCTGCTGCGCGAACTCCCCGCGCTGCGCGGCGTGATTTACGAGGGCGTGGGCGTCAAGGGCGGCTATCTGCCGCAGACTATCACATTTTCCCGTCCGGATCGCACGCTGCTTGACACGCTGCTTTACGAAACGCACGCGAGCACGCAGCAGGCGCGCGACCGCCTCGCCGCGTTCGGATTCACCGGGGAAGAGGTGTTCAAAACCGTTTCCGTGCTGTCGGGCGGCGAGAAAACGCGGCTTAAGCTGTGTCTGTTTATGAATACGGGCGTCAACACGCTGTTTCTCGACGAGCCGACCAACCACCTAGACATTCTCGCACGTGAGTGGCTGGAAGACGCGGTTGATGATTTTTCCGAAACGATGCTCTTCGTTTCGCACGACCGCTATTTCATCCACCGCTTCGCCACACGCGTGTGGGAGGTAACGGCAGGCGGCGTACGCGACTTCATCGGCACCTATGAGGAATACGGACCGCCGAGCCGAAAGAGCCGAAGCCGAGGCCGCAAAACGACAAGCAAGCGCAAAAGCTGCGCCGCGAGCTTGAAAAAACGGTGGCACGGCTTGAGCGACGGCTTGCCGAGCTTGACGAGGAGCTTTCCGCCTCGGCGCACGACTATGTGCGGCTCACCGAGCTGGGGAGCGAGAAAGAGCAGCTTGAAGCCGAGCTGCTAGAAGCATACGAACAACTGGAAGCAGATAAATAAACGGAGGATCGCTATGAACGACAATCAAGAGCAGAAGAAACCCGAAGGCACGCCCGAGGCCGAAAACGCGCAGAGCGCGGCGCAGGCCGAGCCGTTTGAACCCATTCGCGCCGCCGTCAAAACCTCGAAGGACGATTTCCGCGAGCTGATGTATTTCAACCTTCTCTACCGCCGCACCTATATGATGGTCGCCGTCGTGCTGTTTGCCGTGCTCAGCTGCGTCGTCATCGCGCAGGGTGTATTTTTTGGCGGGCAGAAAGACCTTTTGTTCCTGGTGTGCCTCTTTTTCCTCATCACGCTCGTCATCCTGTTTGTGCAGATTGAGGCGACAAGCAAGAAGTTCGGAAAGGTGGGCGAAGAAAACGCGCCCGCGCGCGACTATGTAATCGACCGCGACGGCATCAAGTCCGAGCTGCCCGACGGAACGCTCGGTTGCGCGCAGTGGAGCTTGTTCCGCGAAGCGTATGAAACCGAGCGGCAGTTTTTCTTCTTTGCCTCCTCGCGGCAGGCGCTCGTCATCGGCAAGCGCTATCTGGGCTCGGGCGACGCGGCGCGCCTGCGCAAGCTGGTGTATGAGAGCATGGGCAAGCGGTTTAAAATCAAGGCAAAGCTCGAGAAATAAGAGCCCCGCGCAATTTGGCGCCATAAGGAGCACCCTATATGTGCCAAAGCAAACAGAGCGCGCCCAAGCAAAGCGCGCACCCCAAGAAGAACAAAGATTGGCTTGCGTCTCTTTTGGATAAGAAAAACGAGGCGAAGGACGACGAAGACGAAGCCGTCTTATACGAAGAAGAAGAAGGGGAAGCGTAAGCTGCCTGTGCGGCAGCGCGGCGCACCCTTCTTCCCTTACACCGATACTGAAACGAACGGAGGCGCGCCATGAACGGACTGTGCCTGACGAACGCGCAGGCGCGGCGCTTTTTGCTGCGCAAACACGGCCTTCTCGGCGAACCGGTCTTCGCGGGCAAAGCGGGTGTGCTCGACTTTGTGCAAAGGGTGGGCTGCGTGCAGTTCGACCCCGTCGACGTATGCGGCAAAAACGCCGAGCTTGTGCTGCAATCGCGCGTTGCCGGCTTTGATAAGCCGATGCTGGGCGCCCTTTTGTATGAAGACCGTGCGCTCGTCGACTATTTTGACAAAAACCTCTCTATTTTCGCGACGTGTGACTGGCCTTATTTCGCGCGGCGCCGGGCACACCATCGCGCGCGCGAGCGCAGCCACGTAGAAATCCTCACCGTCGCCGATGACATCAAGCGCCACATTGCGGCGCACGGCGCGGTGTGCTCGGCCGACCTCGACCTGCCAGACAAGGTAAACTGGTATTGGAGCGAAACGCGCCTTTCCCGCGCGGCGCTTGAGCACCTTTATTTTGCGGGGGAGCTTGGCATTCACCACAAGCGCGGCGGCATTAAGTATTATGACCTCATCGAGCGCTGCCTGCCCGCCGAGCTGGCCCAGGCAAGCGACCCTTTCCCCGATGACGGTGACCACTTGGCGTGGCGCGTGCTGCGCCGCATCGGCGCCGTGGGGCTTTTGTGGAACCGCGCGTCCGACGCGTGGCTCGGCATCGACGGACTGAACGCCGCCTCCCGCGCCGCGAGCTTTGACACGCTGCTCGCGCAGGGGCACATCGCCCCCGTGACGGTGGAGGGCGTGCGCGAGCCGCTTTATGTGCGTGCCGAAGACTTGCCGCTCGCCGCGCGGTGCGCCGCGGGCGAGGAGTTTAGCCCGCGCTGCGAGCTGATCGCTCCGCTTGACAACCTGCTGTGGGACCGCAAGCTCATCCGCGCGCTGTTCGGCTTTGATTATAAGTGGGAGATTTACACGCCCGTGGAGCAGCGCAAATACGGTCATTACGTGCTTCCTCTGCTCTGGGGCGACCGCTTTGCGGCGCGCGTTGAGCCGGCGGTCGACCGCAGGCGCGGCGTGCTGACGATTAAAAACATCTGGCATGAAGAGGGCTGCCATGTGCCGCCCGATACGCTGAACAACTGCTTTGCACGGTTTGCCGCGTTCAACGATTGCGGTACCGTAACGATGTCTGGCACAATGTAGCGGCGGGAAATGGATGGCAAGACATGAATATCGAAACTATTTGCACACTGCGTGAAAACTTTCGATTAAGGAATATCGAAGTAGCGTATTTTGATACCCTTGAGGAGGTCAAAACGTACATACTGGATAAGGTGCCTGCGGAATGTACGATCGGCATCGGGCATTCCGCCACGCTGCACAAGCTTCATGTCACGTCTGCCCTGCTCGAGCGGGGCAATGCGGTGTATGATAAAGAGCTTGCCAAAGATAAAGAAGAGGGCAAGCGTATCAAAAAGAAGGCTCTTTTGACCGACTGGTACATCACCGGGTCAAATGCCGTATCGGTTGACGGCCGTATCGTCAACGTCGATCATAGCGGCAATCGCGTGGCCGCCATGACGTTTGGTCCCGATAAGGTCATCATCGTCGTCGGAAGAAACAAGGTTGTGCCTTCTCTGGCCGATGCAATCGCTCGTGTGAAGAATGTAGCGTGTCCCCTCAACGCAAAACGCGCCGGTTTTAACCCTCCGTGCGTCGCGTTAGGCAGGTGCGTTGACTGTGTATCCGGAGAAAGGGTGTGCAATAGCCTCTCTATCATCGAAGGGCAGTCAGAGCCTGATCGGATGATTCTGTGTGTCGCCGACGAGGACTGCGGGTTTTAGCTGGCCGCATGTGACACAGCGCGAATTGCATCGCGGCAGCCACACCATTTGGCACGTCAGAAACGAGGGAGCGACGATGCATCGGTATGCCATTGTAAAATTAGACCCCAAAGACTATTCAAAATGCAATCATATTTGGGATATGTCAAAGCAAAAACACACAGACAAGTGGTATCATGAGCTGGTAGACGGCAACCGAATCATTTTTGTCGCGGTTCTGGACGGCCTGTTTATTGCAGACGGTGCATTGGTGTTAGAAAAGAATGATTCTGATTACACCATTCCACATACAAGAGTGTATCTGTCCAGATTAAATGTAAAGCTGGAATACCGAAACCAGGGAATCGGCGGGACGATGATCGACTTCCTCGCCGATTACGCAAAGGAATTGGGATTTACCGAAATGTCTGTCGGTGTAGACCTTGATAATGACAGCGCGCAGCACTTATATCAGAAGAAAGGCTTTTCCCACATCCTATTTGAGGGGCGGGACGAGCAGGGCAAATACAAAAAACTGCTGAAAACGCTTTAGCAGGTACTTTAGTTCAACACAATGCAAAGCAGGCGTCACCGTTTGGTGACGCCTGCAGTTTTTTTATATCAAGAGCACGGAAGCGGCTTAATAATGTCCGCCGTCGCGGCGCTGCCACTCGAGATCGAACAGCTCCTCGTCGGACATATAGTTCTGCCCCCAAAGCGCGGGCTGGCGGTCGGCAAAACGGCCGAAGCCGATGCGCTCGTTCACCTCGTCCGACACCTCCTGCGCCGCCGCGTAAAGCGCGTTTTCGTCGACATGCGGCGCTTTGCGGTCACGCAGCAGTACCTCGCCGTTTACGATCACGTTGGTTACGTCGCTGCCCGTGCCGCTCAGGATAAGCGCGTGCACCACGTTGTACATCGGCATGAGGCGCGGCGTACGCAGGTCGATGGTGATCACGTCCGCCTGCTTGCCCGCCTCCAGCGAGCCGAGCGTGTCGGAAAGGCCGACGGCCTTCGCCGCGTCGATCGTGATCATTTCAAGCAGCTTTTCATAGGGCAGGAAGCGGCGGTTGCCCGCGTCGCGCCGATAGTTGAGGGCGAACATGCGCGCCGCCGTCAGTAGGTCGAGATCACAGTTGTCGCCCGGGCCGTCTGTGCCGATGACGACATTGATGCCCGCGCGCAGCATTTTTTCGACGGGCGCGTCCGACCAATAGGGCGCGACCGACGCCGACGCGCCGCTTTTGGCAAGTGCCTCGATCTCGTCGTCATAGAGCGCGGTGCAGTGCTGTACATGTACGTCGGGCGCAAGCAGCATGTTGTCTGGCTGCTGCATGGCAAGGCGAATCATGCCGCCGAAGCAGTCGGTATGGATGCGCGTGCGGTATTTATCCGCGATGCGGCGCATGGCGCGCGCCTGGCGCACGTCGTGCTCGGTCAGGCGCGTCAGTTCGTTTTCGGGCGTCGCGCCGGAGGGGTTGATTGACGTAATCAGGCCGAACGGTGCGACATAGGCAAGCGTTTTGCCGTCGTTCGTGTTGTGCAGCGTCGAGATGACCTCTTCCAGGCTGTCGCACACCTGCTCGAAGGACACCTGCTTGCGCACGCGCACGCCGTCTTTCCAGTCGCTGAAGTTATGCGGCCA
>MEFT01000037.1:0-13900 GCA_001725215.1 Clostridium sp. SCN 57-10 | reverse complement strand
CCGGCGCGCAGGCGCTGCAGCGCCTGCAGCTTGCCCTCGACATACCAGAAGCGGTCGTCGACGTAATGCTGATACATATGTGTCATCGCGGGCATCCAGTGGTTGGTTTCCTTGATGACGAAACGGGTGAAGGAATGTCCGCCGTGCCCGTGGGCGTCAATCAGACCGGGGAGCACGGCGTGCCCCGCGCAGTCGATCACCTCGGGCGCGGAAAAGCGCGCCAATGCCTCCGCCGTGTCACCGACAAACTCAATGCGCGAGCCGGTGATGACAACCGCGCCGTCTTGCAGAATGCGGCGCGTTCCGTCCATCGTGATGACAACGCCGCCCTTTAAAATCAGATCCGCCATATGCATCCTCCTACCAAACAATACAAATATGGATACGCGCAAAAAGCCGATAAAACAGGCTTTCTGGCGCTTATGATTATATCATGTTGCCATTTACAGATGCAAGCAATTACGGTATACTGCAAAAGTATACTGACTTTGCGGAGGATGCTCATGCTTTATCTGCTCCTTGCCATTGTGGCCGGCTCGGCCATCAATCTCGGTTTTGCGCTCGTCAAGCGGCGCGGGTGCGACAATATGCATGTTACCTGGGTCAACTATCTTACGGCGACGACGGGTGCGTGTGTGCTTACGCTTTTGGCCAATCTGCCCGCCGCGCGCCTAAACCTTGCCGCTGCACTTGAGAATACACGCGGCGTGCTCACACCGGATGGCAGCTTGACGGTGACGCTGCTGCTCGGCACCGTGACCGGTCTGCTCTATCCCGCCATTTTGCTGATTACGCAGCACAGCATTTTCCGCAACGGGCCAAGCCCCACGACGATGTTCAACAAGCTGGGCGTTACCATTCCCATTCTGCTGTCCATCGTGCTGTGGAACGAAACGCCGACCGCCGTGCGCTGGGTCGGTATCGTGTTTTCGCTCGGCGCGCTCGTCATTTTCAACTGGGACGGCGGCCTGCGCATCAACGGACTACTGCTGCTCGCCTTTACGGGCGGCGGCGTGGCCGAGCTGGCGCATAAGCTTTTTGCCATGTGGTGCGACGAGGTGTATAAGCCGCTCTTTTTGGCCATTGTGTTCGGCGTCAGCGTTGTGATATGTACGGTGCTGCTTGCGCGCCGCGGCCTCCGCCGTGTGACGGGGCAGGAATGGCTGATCGGCGTGGGCATCGGGCTGTCAAATCTCTCAAGCGCGTTTTTTGTTATCCAGTCGCTTGTCACGCTGCCGTCCAGCGTCGTGTTCCCCGCGCTGTGTGCTGGCGTCATCCTGCTCATCGGCAAGCGCGGTCTTGCTGCTATTTGCATGACGGTGATCGGCCTCGTACTCGTCAACTTATAAAGCTGCCAAAAGCGCGCTTACATAGGATTAAAAAAAACACTGCGGTGTGAAACCGGGTGCGTCAAGAATGATTCTTGATGCGCCCGGTTTTTTTGGTTCGGCTGTTGCAGAAAACAAGTGCTTCACGCAACAATCAAGGTGGAATTTTTACATTATATATGTTAAAATTTACAAAGAATGGTTGTGCTGTAACGGGCATTCTGCTGAAAGGCGCTGGCGTGCAGACAGGTGATTTGAAAGTAGTATGGCAATGAAAAACATAGGTATCGGGGGGGATTTGTCATGGAAGGACGCAAGTACACGGAGGTCGTGGAGCAAGGCATCGCGCTCTAGTGGAAAACGCTGGGCCAGGCCAGAGGACTTCGATTCGTATCGAAGAAGGATTTCGATTACGTCATCTCCGATAACCGCAACGGCCCGGAACGGATTTTTAATATCCGGTTTGACGAAGCTGGCATATCCGGCAGGCTTTATGAGGTTTTGGCGCATATCAAAGCGGGCAAGCTGCCGGACAGTTTTTTGATGACAAGCGGCACAACCCCTTTAAATTTGCCGGAACTGCTGCAAGACAAAGGGTTTGATCTTGATACCAGTGGGCTGTGCATGGCGATGGATCTGGAGAATACAGCCGTCCATGACTCTAATGTTCGTTTGCTGCAGATCATGGAGCTGTCGGATGAAACCCGTTTGCCGCAATGGTTGCAGATTATCAGCATTGCCTTGTTCGGCTGCGAATTGTTGACACTTGAACAGGCTAAGGGTATTTATCGGCAGAGTAATACCCGCTTTTACCTGGCTTTGTATGACGGCATCCCCGTTTCGGCCTGCATGACGATATCGGAGCAAGATATCGCGACGCTTGAAATGGTCGCAACGCTGAGAGAATACAGAAAAAGGGGCATCGCCACAGCGCTGATCCAAAAAGCGCTTTCCGATTTAAAGGATACCACGGTAAAGGTCGTCACGCTTCGCGCCGAGGTTGACGGCATCGGGGTATATGAAAAAATCGGTTTTCGCGAGGTGTGCCGCAGAACGGTTGCAAGCTGTAATTGGGAGCAGTTGTTTAGATACTCTTGTCCCTGCAGCATGGATAAGGGGGCCATCGAGCAGGCGATGAGACTATACCGTCAATCGTCAAGCCTTGCCGCTTTTGTGGACGAAATGGAGCGGCAACGGGTAATCGGCAAGAAAATATGGTATGAACATGAGAGCGGGCGTATTTTCATCACGAAACGATTTGCCTGCGAATGCGGGCGCGATTGCCCCCAAGACGACTGCAATTTGGCAGGCCGTTGTCACTGTGACTATGTCAAAAGTGATGGCGGGCAAATACCCCTATCCTATTGCAGATGCGCGGCGGAGTTTTACAGGCCTATGTTTGCGCCCATTTTGGGAGACGATGTGATAATAGAACCCGTAACGACCTGTTTATCTGGCTCCGAGCTATGTACATTTTCGATTCGTACGAATGACAAGGAGACCACTTTATGACGTACGATGAAAAAATGAAGCTGCTGATCGACGATCGATATCCCTTGCCGCGAAATATAGCCCGGAGTGGGTATATGAAAATAAAATGGGCTGCCAGTGCCTTTGGCTGGCGGAGTCGCTCTCTCGCATTATGGATTTGAAACCCGGCATGAGAGTGCTCGACTTGGGCTGCGGCAAGGTGCCTGTGCAAATGGAAGACGGCTGGTGGCCCGATATTTATTATGTTCATTCTCTCGACTGGCTGCGCTGGTATTTTGAAAAGACGAAGCTGTTTGATGTTGAATCCGCCGATGATCTGGGGGGTAACGGGGTTCGCGTCACCAAACAATGGGCAAGCATTATGGAAAAGCACGATGGGCTGCCAAAACGAAATGATGCGGTGGAACAGAATGGTTGCGAGGCTCAGCGGCGCGCAGGCGGATGACTTCAGAATCTAACGGCTTAAAAATTCCTTGATAAAAGCGATCGGCGGCGTGCAAAAGCGTGTGGATAAAATCACAATTGCGGCAAATAATAGCAGCACCGATCAAAGATTACCCCGAAAGGAGTTTTGCCGTATGAAAGCAACAGGAATTGTGCGCCGCATCGACGACCTCGGCCGTGTGGTCATTCCCAAGGAAATCCGCCGCACTATGCGTATCCGAGAGGGCGAGCCGCTGGAGATTTACACCGATGTGGGCGGCAACGTGATTTTTCGCAAGTATTCGCCCATCGGCGAGCTGAACACCTTTGCGCAGCAACTGTGCGACGCGCTGAGCAAGGCGTGTACGCGGCAGTATGCCGTGCTCGACCGCGATGGCATCATCGCCGCAAGCGCCGGATCGCGCCGCGAGCTGGAGGGCAAGGCGATTTCGCCCGCCTTGGAAAAGCTGCTGGAGGCACGCACGGCGCAAAAATGCCCCGACACCGAGCTGAGCCCCGCGCTGCCGCAGATGACGTGCGACATTGTGGTGCCCATCATCGCGGCGGGTGATTTAAGTGGCGCCGTCGTTCGCCTGTCCGACGAAGAAGAGGGCGACGCAGCGTCGCTCAAGCTGATGCAGTTTGCCGCGGCGTTCCTCGCGCGGCAGATGGAAGACTGAGTATGCCGGCGCGGGCACAGACGGGTTGCGTTTGCGCCCGCGCTGTGGTATAATCGCTGCAGCGTAATACAAATTTGATATGGTTTCATTCACCACCGGGTGAAATGCAGGTGCAAAAGCGCTCCATTAGGTCTTAGAAGGAGTGCTTGGGCACCTTTTTTTATGGGAGGACGGCATGCATACGCTCAAAGCGACCTTTACACGGTACGTCAGTTTAAATATCGTCGGTATGATCGGGTTATCCTGCTACATACTTGCAGACACCTTTTTTGTTGCCAAGGCGCTCGGCGCCGTCGGCCTTGCGGCGCTCAACTTCTCCATTTCGGTGTTCTGTGTGATGCATGGAGTTGGGCTCATGCTCGGCATCGGCGGCGCGACGCTTTTTTCGATCGGCAGTGCGTCTTCGGATGAGGAGCGGGGCGACGTAACCTTTGTTCACACGCTCGCCGCGGGGGCGGCGGTAGCCGCCGTCTGTGTTGTTATCGGCGTGTTTTTCACCGCACCGCTAGGAACGGCGCTCGGCGCGGACGGCACAACGCTGCCGCTGACGCAAACCTATCTGAAAACTATTTTGTGCTTCGCACCGTTCTTTTTATGCAACGACATCTTGCTCGCGTTTGTGCGCAACGACAAAAATCCGCGCCTCTGCATGATCGCCATGCTGGTCAGCAGTTTTGCCAACATCGTGCTCGACTATGTATTTATGTTCCCGCTTTCGATGGGCATGTTCGGCGCGGCGCTTGCGACGGGGCTGTCGCCCATCATCAGTCTTTGCATTCTCGCGGTACATTTTAAACATAAAAAACAGGGGTTTCATGTGCGGCGTTGCGCTTTTCGCCTTTCGGTCACGGTGCGTATCCTGTCGCTTGGGTTTTCGGCGTTCACCGGCGAGCTTGCCTCGGCGATCTCGCTCATCACGTTTAATCTGGTCATCGGCAGGCTTACGGGCAATATCGGCGTCGCGGCATACGGCGTCGTCGCCAACATTGCGCTCATCGCCACGGCCATGTTCGTCGGCATTGCGCAGGGGCTTCAGCCGCTGGCCAGCCGCTGCCGCGGAGAGGGCGACGTCCGCCTTACCTCGCAGGTGCTGCGCTACGCACTGGTTACGGCGGCGGTGCTCTCGCTTGCGCTTTACGTACCGGTGCTGCTTTTCTCCGAAGAGCTTGTGGCCGCGTTTAACGGCGAGGGCAACGCCCGGCTCGGCGCGCTTGCGGCGGAGGGTCTGCGGCTCTACTTCGCGGGCTACCTGTTTGCCGGTGTGAACATCGTGGCCGCCGCGTTTTTAAGCGCTGTCGGCCGCGCGCGGCAGTCGATGCTCGTCGCGTCGCTGCGAAGCTGCGTCGTGCTCGTGCCCGTGGCGCTCGCGTTCGCCGCGCTGTTCGGCATGACGGGGGTGTGGCTCTCTTTCGCGGCGGCCGAATGCGCCGTGTTTGTGCCGTCCGTCCTATTGCTGCGCACCGCGCAAAAAGCATAGAAAAAGCCCGCAAGCAAACGCTTGCGGGCTTTTCTGTTTTTTACAGAAACAGCGGCTATTGTCCGCGCTTGAGCACCACGCCGGCGCGCGCGCCGTTTGCCATGCCCTGCTCGACGGCGACCGTACCACCCACCACGACATAGGCAATGCCTTCGTTGCGGCGGTGCGGGTGCACATAATCGCTCGCCGTGCGGATGGCTGCATAGTCAAACACGCAGATGTCGGCGCGCGCACCAACGCGCAGCACGCCTACGTCGCGCAGCGTCGCCGTTTCGGCGGGCAGGCCTGTCATGCTGTGTACCACATCTTCCAGCGTGCGCAGGCCGTGGTCGCGCGTCAGCTCAAGGCGGCGTACCGCCGTGCTCGTGCCGCGCGGATGGCTGCCGCCCACCGTTTCGGGGTCGCTGCGGTCGCCATAATCGCTCCAGTCGCTGCCGCACATGACATACGGATGCGCCAGAATGCGCAGCATGTCGCTTTCGTTCTGCGTGAAATAAATGCCCTGCACGCTGCCCTTGTTAAGGCACAGCAGGTCGCACGACGCGTCGATCACATCAGTGCCGCGCGCTTCGGCAATCTGCGCAACCGTCATGCCGACATATTGCGGCGTGAGCGGACAGCCCGAAATCAGGCTCTCGCCGATGTTTTCCGCATCGACCTCGGCGCGCAGCGTATCGCGGAAGCTCTTGTCCGCAAGGCGCGCCACCAGCTTTTCGATGCCGTCCGTGTGATAGGCTGACGGAATTTTGCAGATAAACGGTGCAGAGCCTGCCAGATACGGATACTGATCGGCGCGCACCCTCACGCCTTCTGCGTTGGCGTCTTCGATCATGCGCAGCAGCGTGGCAGACGTGCCCTCGTTGCGCTTGCCCGCAACCTTCAGATGGGAAACAATGACGGGCGCGCCCGACTGTCTGCCGACCTCGATAGCCTCCGCCACCGCCTCGACGACGCGGTCACCCTCGTTGCGGACGTGCGACGCATAGCTGCCGCCGTATTGCGCCGCGACCTTGGCAAGCTCGACCAGCTCGTGCAGCTTGCCGTATTCGCTCGGGGGATAGACCAGTCCGCTCGTATAGCCGAGATAACCGCACTCCATCGCCTCGCGCAGGTGGCCGCGCATGATGTCAAGCTCGCGCTCGTCGGGGATTTTGTCGCTGAAATAGACGGCGCTGGCACGCAGTGCGCTGTGTCCGGTGTAAAACGCCATGTTGGTCGCATAGCGCTGCTGCGCGGCGTGCTCCATAAACGAGCGCGGTGTGCGGCAGATTTCGCGCATGGCGTTCCATTCATCCTCGCTGTAATGAAGGCGCAGCCCGTCAAGCACGCCGTCATAATAGGGTGCAGGCGTCGAGCCGCACTGGCCGCAAATCTGCGTCGTCACGCCCTGCTCGAGGAAGTTGTAGCCATATGCTCCGGTGAGCACCGTGTCATCCGAATGGCTGTGATAGTCGACAAAGCCGGGAGAAACGATGTGACCCGTCGCGTCGATGACGCGGGCGGCGGGTTCGTCGATGGCGGGCGCAATGCGAGCGATGCGGCCGTTTTGCACGGCGACATCCGCGCGGCGACGCGGCGCGCCCGTGCCGTCGACCACCGTGCCGTTTTGAATCAATAAATCGTACATAATGACCTCCGTTTTCGATTACCTTTAGTATAGCACCCCGTGCCAGCGGCGCGATATGGGCGAAAGCGCCAAAAACAACGGCGGGTTTTGGGCGAAAACATAACCATACCATTGGATTAATTTATATTGCAATTTGTGCAATATGAAAACAGAGGGCTTGAAAAGATGGGGATGATCGACCTGTCTGCTTGCATCGACGAGGCCGATAACCCTGTCTACTTTGCGCGCGAAGGGAAGACGCTTTTTCAGTTTGCCGAAGTCGGCGCGGAGCCGCGCCGGTGGGAGCTTGGTCTGCCGAAAGACTGCTCCATCGCCTACCTGGCAGATACTCGGGATGGATTAATAAAATTAACAGGTCGGCTCCCACATCAAAGAAGCCGACCTATCTAATTTGCAATTTATTCGTTGAACTGTATTATAAAACGAATAAATCTTCAACAGGCACTTTCAAATATGCTGCCATTTTTAATGCTAATTCAAGGGTAGGGCTATATTTGTTGTTCTCTATAGCATTAATTGTTTGTCTGGTAACGGACAATTTTTGAGCAAATTCCTCTTGTGTTAATTTTGCCTCTTTACGATATTTTCTGACTTCATTTATCATTATCGCTCTCGCTAAGCTTTCTTTTAAAATAACGGTCAAAAAAAGTAAGTATAATATTTTGTGATGCTAACAGGATAAGAGGAATGCTGTAGATATTTTTTTGTATAATTACATCTACTATAGTCCAAATAACAAGAAATGTTACTGTAAACCAATATGCAATTTTCAAGCTTTTTAATGCAATATACTGCTCCATTTCATCAAGTTTGTTTGTGTATTTCATAGAACACTATCCTTTCAATGTCAAAATGTTTTTACATTTTCATAATAGCATCTACCAAATAAAATGTCAAGAAGCTTTTACATTTTTGATAACGAAGACATTCACAACCCTTTTGCAAGGATACTCTGCTTCAGGACGGGGAGGGCTTGCTGATCACGCTGTAATCGGGCGGCTGCCGAAGGACCTTCACTACCATAGTCGACGCGCTTTCGCGCGTCACGCAGTGGGGTCTTGCACGGTTGCTGCTTCACCGTGGCACGCTGTTGACGGAAGCGCCAAAAACGCATCCTTTTTTTCTGCGAAAATGACTACCAAAAAAATGAAAGCAAATAGTTTACAATTTAGTCAAATATGATATGATGAAGACACCAAAACAAGGAAATGGAGTGAATCGCTTGAACCGTATTCGATCAAGAAGATTTCTGACCCTGCTGCTCATTGCGATTACCGTGCTTACCTTTGTTACCACAGGTGCGCTCGCCGAGGGCGAGGCGGCCGAATACCAGAGCAATCTGTACGGCACCTTCTGGGCGCTTGTGCCCCCCATCATCGCAATTGCGCTTGCCCTTGTGACCAAAGAGGTTTACATGTCACTCTTCGTCGGCATCGCGGCCGGCGCCCTGTTCTACGCAAACTTCCACCCCGTGCTCGCGCTGACGACCATGTTTGAAAAGGGCTTCATCGCGAAGCTGGCAGACGGCTGGAACGTCGGCATTCTGATCTTCCTCGTGCTGCTCGGCATGCTCGTCGCCATGATGAACAAGGCGGGCGGCTCCGCGGCCTACGGCGAGTGGGCGGCCAAGAAGATCACAACGCGCAAGGGCGCGCAGCTTGCCACGGTCGGTCTCGGCGTACTTATCTTCGTAGACGACTATTTCAACTGCTTGACGGTCGGCTCCGTCATGCGACCTGTGACTGACGCGCACAACATTTCGCGCGCCAAGCTGGCTTACATCATCGACGCGACTGCGGCGCCCGTTTGCATCATCGCCCCCATCTCCTCGTGGGCGGCGGCGGTAGCCGGTGTGGTCGACAATACCGACGGTATGTCGTGGTTCTTGCGCTCCATCCCGTATAACTACTACGCACTGCTCACCATCGTCATGATGATCACCATTTCGCTGCTCAACTTTGACTACGGCCCCATGAAAAAGCATGAGGACAACGCTATTTACCGCAATGACCTGTACACGACGCCCGAGCGCCCCTATGCCGACATGCAGGCGGAAGTCGTTTCCGGCAAGGGTTCGATCATCGACCTCGTGCTGCCCGTCATCGTGCTCATCATCTGTTGCATCACCGGTATGATTTACACCGGCGGCTTCTTTGACGGCGTAAGCTTCGTGCAGTCGTTCGCTAACTGCGACGCGTCGCTCGGCCTTGCGCTCGGCTCGTTTGTCGCCATTCTGTTCGCGTTCTTCTTCTTTGTGCTGCGCCGTGTGCTAACCTTTAAAGAGTTTGCCGAGTGCATTCCGAAGGGCTTCATCGCCATGGTCCCCGCCATTCTCATCCTCACCTTTGCCTGGACGCTGAGCGGCATGACCAGCCTGCTCGGCGGCGCGGAATACGTCGCGGG
Organism: Clostridium sp. SCN 57-10; assembly: GCA_001725215.1. Taxonomy (GTDB): domain Bacteria; phylum Bacillota; class Clostridia; order Oscillospirales; family Butyricicoccaceae; genus SCN-57-10. The sequence goes on along the minus strand of MEFT01000037.1, from coordinate 4,471 downwards.
CATTGTGCAGAATATGGCGGGTGAACTGCAGTCCTTCCTGCCGGCCATCGTCTTCCTCATCGGCTGCGGCCTGTCGTTTGCCACGGGCACCTCGTGGGGCACGTTCGGCATCCTGCTGCCCATCGTCGTTGCTGTGCTTGACCCGACCAGCGAGCTGATGGTCGTTACCATCTCGGCCTGCCTCGCAGGCGCCGTCTGCGGCGACCACTGCTCGCCCATCTCCGATACGACTATCATGGCGTCGACCGGCGCGCAGAGCGACCACATCAACCACGTTTCGACACAGTTGCCCTATGCGCTTACCGTTACGGCTGTTTCGTTCGTCTTCTTCATCATCTCCGGCTTTGTGCGCAACGCGTTTATCGTGCTGCCCTTCGCCATTGCCGCGATGATAGGCACCATCTTTGCCATCCGAGCAATCGTGCTCAAAAGGCAGCCTGCGGCTGCGGTTAAAAAATAACAGCAAAATTTTAAAAGCTCATGGCGCATTGCGCCATGAGCTTTTTGTTTTGCATTTTCATCAATTTAAGCCGAGCGTGCGGTAATAATCAAGGTCAAGAATAAGCCCCGAATAGGTCAGGCGCGCCTTGACGAGGCTGGCCATCGCGTCGGCGTAGCCGTCCGGCAGCGGTTCGTCGCCAAATACGGTCAACGTTTCGGCGGTCGAGTTGAAATAGGCGCGGTCGGTCAGCCAGCTCTGGTCACAGAACACGACGAGAGGCGGCGCCTCTGAAAAAACGTCGCGCCCCATCAGCAGCCGCGAATCATAAGGCACGCCGAGCAGATTGAGCACGGTGGGCAGAACATCAACGCTTGAGCACGGTTTTTCCACGACCGCGGGTGTCATGCCGTGCTTATACAGGATGAGCGTGCTGTGGAAGCGCTCGAGATCGGTGTTCACCTCATAGCCCGCCATTTCACTGATGACCTCGTCGGACAGGCCGTAGGGGTAATGGTCAGCGGAGAGTACGATCACCGTGTCGTCAAGCTGCCCCGCCTCGTCAAGCCGCTCCATCAGCAGCGCGAGCGCACGCTCGAGCTCAAGGTTGCCCGCAATGTATGCACGCGCCTCGTCAGAATATGGAAGGTCTTCCACGAGCGCGCGGTTTTGAAACGCCATGCTGTTGCCGCCAAAGTCGTATATCATATGGCCGCTTACCGTCAGGTAGTAGGTGTGAAAAGGCGGAGCGTTCATATATTCGCCGGTCGTCACGTCGATCATTTCGCGGTCAGAGCGCGGCCATTGCGCACGCATCATCAGCCCGTTGCCGATGCCCTTGTAGTCATAGCCCAGATTGGGGTGCGACCGCTGGCGGTTATAATAAGTGTAGCTTGGGGAAAAGTCCCGTCAGCGTGGCGTATTCGCCATCCGACGTGCTGAGGCCCCATAGCGGAACGTAGAAATTCTTGAATTGATAGCCTTCGGTAGAAAGCTGGTAAAGCGTCGGCGTCAGCTCCGGCGAGATAAACCAGGGCGAAAAGCTTTCCGCCACGATCCAAACAAGGTTTTTGCCCTGCCAGATGCCGCTGTGGTCGTTTTGATAGGTTGGCGCCACGCCGGAGAAATACTGGTGCATCTGCTGCAGCGTCGAGCCGTCCTCCGCCTGTGCGGCAAGCGCCTCAAAGTCGATGGGCAGCGTGTTGGGCGCGGTATCCTGCGGCACATACTGCTCCGGGATCGGCTCGGAAAGCTCGACCTTCGGCTCGAAATGCACGAGTAGCCGCTCTAGGTCGACGCGCATCGCCGTCAAAACGCCGAGGCGCTCAATCGAATGGTCGAGCGAAATGGTGTTGAAATAAAGCCCGAAGGGCGACAGTGCGCCCGTGCCGCCGACAAGCAGCATCGCAACGCAAACGGCGTGCGCACCAAGCGCCGCAAGACCGCGCCGCAGCACACGTTTCCAGCCGCCGGGCGACAAATCAAGCCGCCGCCGCACAAGGATAAACACGATGATAGGCACAAAGCAGACAAAGATGCGATGCAGATTCTGCAAAATGGAAAACTTGATGTTGTCCATAAATTCGAGAATCATACCGCCGTTTGCCGCCGAAAATACCGTAAAATACGTATTGGAAAAGTGATAATAGACCACCTGCGCCGCGTACAGCGTTGAAAAAAAGGCAAGCACGGCGAAGCAAAGCGCGGTGTTGACGCGCGGCGGGGCAAGGCGGCAGAAAAAAGAGAGCCCAAGCGCGCCGGCGGCCCCGAACAACACGGAAAACAGCAGGCCGATGCCCCATAGACCGTGCGTCATGATGCGAAACGTCAGCTCAAGCCAGAGAAACTGAAAAAAGAAAAAAACGGCGAGTCCGTACGTGCCAAGCAGCGGAGGCCGCTCATCCGTTAAGAAAGATGCGCCCGATTCTTGCATTTGATTCGCTCCATTTCAGTATTTGCGCGTGTCTATGCAGATTCCATTTTTTGCACCTGACCATATTCATTATACTCATATTCAGGCGCAAAGCAACAAAAAAACGATGAACAAACACGCCGCATAAACAAAAGGTGCACGGGAAAACTGCGCATGAGGTGGTTTTTATGAAGCTTTCACGTGACCAGTATAAGAAGCTCTACGAGCGGCTTTCGCCGCCTACGCCGTCTTATAAAAACATTCCGGCGGCGTTTTTGGTGGGTGGCGCGCTGTGCGCGCTCGGAGAGGCATTTTCCAAGCTCTACACATCGCTCAATCTACCCGACGATACGCGCGCCGCGGCGACGAGTATTACGATGGTGTTCATCGGCGTTGCGCTGACGGCGGCGCGTGTTTACGAAAAAATTGCAAAGTGGGCGGGCGCGGGTACGCTGGTGCCTATCACCGGCTTTGCAAACTCTATTGCGTCTCCCGCGATGGAGTTTAAAACAGAAGGGTTTGTACTCGGTACCTGCGTAAAAATGTTTACCATCGCAGGGCCGGTCATCGTATACGGCGTTTCGGCGTCAATTGTTTACGGGCTTCTGCTGCTCGTGTTCGGAGGGCGCTGAATGGATACGATTATCTTTGAAAAACCCGTTTTTGTGCGTTCGTGGTCATCTTGCGTCGGCAAGAAAGAAACTGAAGGTCCCCTAGGCCGCTATTTTGATCACACCTCCCAAGACAACCTGTTCGGCGAAAAGACCTGGGAAAAGGCAGAGCGCCGCATGCTGGAAACGGCATGGCAGGACGCGGTGCAAAAGTCGGGCATCGAGCAGCGGCAGATCGGCGTAGCGCTCGGCGGCGACCTGCTCAACCAGTGTGTATCGACCAGCTTTTCGCTGCGAGACAGCGGCATTCCGTTCTTGGGGCTGTACGGCGCGTGTTCGACGATGGCGGAAAGTATGCTCGTCGGCGCGTCGCTTATTTCGGGTGGCATACGCGAAAACGCTCTGTGTATGGCGTCTTCTCACTTTTGCTCGGCGGAGCGGCAATACCGCTTCCCGCTTGAATATGGCTCACAGCGTCCGCCCAGCGCGCAGTGGACGGCGACGGCGTCGGGCGCCGTCGTGCTCGCGCAGGACGGGGGAAGCATTCGCCTGACGCGCGCGCACATCGGGCGCATATTCGACCCCGGCGTAACCGACGCGGGAAACATGGGCGCGGCGATGGCGCAGAGCGCGTATGAAACGCTGACGCGCTATTTTGCCGATACGGGGGAGGCACCGGCCGACTATGATCTTATCGTCACGGGCGATCTCGCGAGCATCGGCAAGCGCATTGTGCTCGACCTGTGTGCCGGCGACGGACTGAACCTTGAACCGTGCTATGACGATTGCGGCATGATGCTTTACAACGCGGAGCAAGACGTCAATGCGGGCGCCTCGGGCTGCGGCTGCTCGGCGGCAGTGCTTACCGGCTATCTGTTGCCCGCGCTTGCCGACCGCAGGCTGCGTCGCGTGCTGTTCTGCGGCACGGGCGCGCTGCTCTCACCGCTGACGACCAATCAGGGTGAAAGCGTGCCGGGCGTCTGCCATTTGGTTTGTTTGGAGGCGGTATAATGGATTATTTAAAGGCATTTTTGGTGGGGGGCGTCATTTGCGCGCTCAGTCAGGTGCTCATTGACCGCACCAAGCTGACGCCCGCGCGTATCATGTCAAGCTATGTCGTGCTCGGCGTACTGCTGACCGGTATTGGGGTATATGGCCCGCTCGTCAAGTTTGCGGGGGCGGGCGCGACGGTACCGCTGCTCGGCTTCGGCTATGCGATGGCGAAGGGCGTGGAAAAAGCCGTGATGGGCAGCGGCATCGTCGGTGCATTTACCGGCGGTCTGGCCGCAACGGCGGGCGGTATCGCGGCGGCGGTCGGTTTCAGTTTGCTTGCCGCAAGCCTGTTTTCCGGCGGAGACCGGTCATAGAGAATGAAAAACGGGGGAGCAAAAGCTCTCCCGTTTTGTGTTGGCATAGCGAAAAGACGACACGCTTCGCGGTGAGTTGGACCGATGTCGTCTTAACCCTTTTTGGGTGTTTCCAATGAAAGGTCGGCGGCGCTCAACCAAA
>MEFT01000036.1 GCA_001725215.1 Clostridium sp. SCN 57-10 | reverse complement strand
CTCCTCACGGCTGAGGTCGTCTTTTTGCTCTGCGGTCTGTTTCTGACTGTCAAGCAGGCTGTCTTCGAGCTTTTTGGCTCGATTTTCTTTAATCGAATACTTGCTCATTAGCGCGAGCCCTCCTTCTTGGCAAAACTGATGCGGGGATCGACGAGCCCCATCAGCAGATCGCCCAGCAGCAGCCCGAGAATACCGAGTGCCGCGAAGATGACGACCAGCGCCTGAACCATGGTATTATCCTGCTTTTTGATAACGTCAACAAGCAGGCCTCCCATTCCGGGAATCGAATAGAGCGACTCAACGTAAATTGAGCCGGAAATTGTCAAGAGTAAAGAACCGGGCAGCAACTGCACCATCGGAACGACCGAGTTGCGGAACACATGCCGGAACCAGACCACAGAGTTAGACACGCCCTTTGCGCGCGCCAGCTTGATGTAGTCTTTATTTGCCTCATCCACCATGTAGCGCCGCATCCACATCGCATAACTAGAAATGGACGGCAGAGCTAGTGAAATAATCGGCAGAATCATGCTCGACGGAGATTTCGGATCATACAGAATGTTCAGCCCAAACCAGCTTGAGCCAAACAGCTGAATGAACAGAAAATAAACCGCGTTCGGCACCGCCTGGATAAAGACGATGTACGCGTTGCCCATTTTATCGGCAAGACCGCCTTTTTTGCGCGCCATAAGCACGCCAAGGCCAATGCCAAGCGGCAGGCTGACCGCCATGGAAATCAGACCGAACTTGATCGAAACGGGCGCCTTTTTGGCAAGAATACCGTTGATGCTCGCATTCACGCGATAGCGATGCGACACACCCAGATCACCCTTTGCCACCTGGCCCAGAAAACGTCCAAGCTGCTGATAGAGCGGATCCTTCAGGCCAAGCTGCTGAAGTCCGTTTTGAACCTGCGTCGGCGTCATTTTTTCATAGTTCGTAAAATAGCCCTCGATCGGCATAAAACGAAGCAACGAAAAAACAACCGCAATAATGATGACAAGCGTCACCACAGACCGTGCAAGTCGTTTCAACGTATAAGCTAACATTTGAAGACCCCTTTGAGAAGACGCCTGTGCGCCTCCTGTATTTTTTTCACTGAGACAGCGGAATTTTCTCTGCTCTAAACGAAAACTCGTGTCGTTGCGCGCCGTGATTCATCAAGCAAGGGCACTGCCCTGCCTTTGCAGAGCAGCGCCCTTGCGTTTGACAAACGTGATTACTTAATGCCGATGGCTTCCTTCCAAGCAGCAACCTGCTGGTTGAACATGTCAGTGGTCATCGCAGTCTCGTAAACGTGCTGGCCCTTATAGCGGCTCGAAGCCTGGCCAAACGGTGCATACTGGCCTTCAAACATATTGAGCTTGGTGGCCTGATAGTCGCCGCCCGTTACGCCGTAGGGGATAATCATGGCGTGGTTGATATAGTAAGCTTCAGCAGCGGCAAACTTGGTGAAACGATCAGCCGTGTCAAAGTAAACAGCCTTCGCCTCGTCGACCATGCGGCGATATTCATCGCAGGTTGCCATGGTGTCGGCGGTCTTCGTGTTCACTTCCAGCTTCTCCGTGGTGTCATAAGCAAAGTTGTAGCTGTTGCCATCCGCAAACGGATCGGTCCAAGTCTCGGGATCCGCATAGTCGGCACCCCAGTTGCACTTAAGCAGCGCGTACTGACCGGCACGGCGCACCGCACCGAGGAAGCCCTGCGACGGGCCGGCGATGACGATGATGTCGATATAGTCGGTGCCGAGCAGACCTTCGAGCTGCTGCTCGATAACCGAGCACTCCTGGCCCCAGCTGTTCATGCTCGAGTTGTAAACAAACGGAATCTTGATGGGCAGCGTGGCGCCGGCAGCCTTGAGGTCCTCAAGAGCAGCAGCCTTATACTCCTTCGCCTTGTCGGCGTTGAAGCTGTCGCGCTCACGGATAGCGGCGAGATCGCCGTACGTCGTGTAGTCGGTGCCCTTGTCATCCATCGCGAACGCGCTCGGGGTGACGGTGTTCATGATGAGATCCTGAGCGTTTTCAGGATAGATAACCTTCATGGAGTTCATGCGGTCAAGGCCCCAGAAAATCGACTGACGGAAGTTCTCGGAGTTGACGGCCTTCACCCAGTTGGCAGGCTCGTATTCCTCGCCGAAGCGCGGCTCGAAGTTAAAGGTAAAGAAATAGCTATAGTCGCCGGTGACACGGGTCGGGGAGATCATCTGGGACTTCGTAGCATCAGCCTTCCAGCCGGGCAGGAGCTCAGAGTTGATCGCACAATAGTCGATGTCGCCGCGGGCAAACATCTCAGGTGCGAGCACGGTGGCTTCCGCGTTGTAGGTCTGGCGGATTTCTTCGATGTAAACGTGTTCCTTGTCCCAGTAATTCTGGTTCTTGGTGTAGATGCGCTTGGCCTGGGGCTCAAACGTGCTCATCAGATAAGCACCGTTGAACCACATGCTGGTGTTGTCGAGCGCGAAGTTGGGGCCAAGCTCCGTAAGCAGAGTAGCGGGAGCGGGCCAATAGCAGCCATACTGAAGCGCAGTGACAAAGTAGGGGCGCGGGATGACGAGATGATATTCGAGGGTGTAATCATCCACAGCGACAACGCCGATGTCTTCGGGCTTAACCTCAGCAACGGGCTGCGCCTTCTCCTCGGCCGGAGTTTCTGCGGTGTCTTCAGCGGGATCGTGATCAAGATACTGACCGGCTTCGTTCTTAAAGCCGCCGACAACAGCGGTGGTGTAGTCAAAATACTCGGTAGCATTGACGATCCAGCCGTCTACCATGTAGAAGTTGGAAGCATCGTTCGCAGCGTCGCAAACATACTGGATGGACGCAACGAAGTCCTTCGCGGTAACAGGATCCATCTGGTTGCCTTCTGCGTCATACCAGTACTGGCCCTGACGGAGGTGGAAGGTCCAAGTCAGGCCATCCTCCGAAACGTCCCAGCTCTCAGCAGCGGCGGGAACAATGTTGCCGTGAGCGTCATTCTCGACGAGCGAGTCAATGACGTTCGCGCCGACCACAAGGTCATTCGTGTTGCCGGTAGAAAGATAGTTCATGGTTTCGACTTCGCCGGTGTACAGCGTGCGGTAAATCTGCTCTTTCGCAATGACGCGGCCGTCCGGACCGGTCTGCTGAGCAGGCGCCTGCGTCCCGCCCTGTGTGGTTGTCGTATCGGTCGGTTCGGTTTTTCCGCAACCGGCAAACACGCTGGCTACCACAGCAACCGCGAGCAGCAATGCAAATAGCTTCTTCATGTTTTTCCCTCTTTCTGATCGTTTATAATTCATCGGCGGAGAGCCCACCGATCAATCCAAAAATGCGCTCTGAAATAAATTTGGGAAACGATTACTACGATTGATGGTATCATGTTTTGATAGTAAAGTAAAGAAAATGTGAATTGACGATTTCGCAGAGATTTCGCCTCGTTTTTTGTGCACAATAAATAATTATGTCATATTTCACTGAAAAATAAATCGACTATCCGCCAAACGAGCTAAAAACCCTTTGTGTGTTTTACAACTAAAAACATTTTTTCTTACTTTCATAATCTCATGCGCGTCATACGAAAGACAAAGTCTAAATGCTTATATGCTTACAGATACCTGTCCGCAGTTGGCACCGAATCGTATGCAATGTCTCATATACGCATTTTTTTCATAGTAGCACATCGTTCTTTGCAACACAAATCGAATTATAGCAAATCTCATAAACTTCCAATTTAAGCAAAAAAACGGCGGCCGCAACGCTGCGGTCGCCGCTGTGTGTTATCATTCGCTCTTCGGTTGCTGCGCACCGCCATTGCCGCCTTGTCCCTGCGGCTTGCGATTCTGTGACCGACCCGCGCCGCCGCGGCGCGATCTGCTGCGCGAACGGCCGGATTTTTCACCGCCGTCCGATTTTTGAGCAGGCAGGGAGGGCGCTTTTGCCGCCTCTTCCCCACCCTGCTGTGGCCTCTGCTGCTGTTGCTGCGGTCTGGGCTGCTGGGGTTTTGGCGGGCGCGGCTTCTGCGCCTGCGGCGCGCGCTGCTGAGACTGCGGAGTGCGCTGCTGAGACTGCGGCGCACTTTCAGGGCGCGACGCGGGAGCAGGTGTGGGTTCCTCCGGCATGGGCATGTCATTCGGCTTTTCACGTCCGGCGCGCAGACAGGTGCACTCGGAACACGGCATAACGACGGGTGCGTCGGAAGCGTTCTGCAGACGCACGCGGCAGCAGCCCTTGAGCAGGGAAACGTCCATGACCGTGCCGCGTCCCTGGGGCGTATCGACCAGCGACCCGGCCGGAGGCGTCGTTTTCAGCAGCTCGTGATAGGTGTCACTTTCATATTTCAGGCAACACATAAGTCTGCCACAGGTGCCGGAAATTTTCGTGGGGTTGAGTGAAAGCCCCTGCTCCTTTGCCATATTGATCGACACAGGCTGAAAGTCCTCCAAGAAAGAGGAACAGCACAGCGGTCTGCCGCAAATGCCAAGCCCGCCGATCATCTTAGCTTCGTCGCGCACGCCGATCTGGCGCAGCTCGATGCGTGTGCGGAATACAGATGCAAGGTCTTTGACCAGTTCGCGGAAGTCGATGCGTCCGTCCGCGCTGAAATAAAACAAAATCTTGCTGTGGTCAAACGTGTATTCTACCGAAACAAGCTTCATGTCAAGCTTGTGCTTTGCAATTTTCTCCTCACAGACGCGGAAGGCCTCCGCCTCAAGTCGGGCGTTGCTCTGTGCAGCGCGCGTATCTTCCTCCGTGGCGGCACGCACAACCTTTTTCAGCGGCTTCGTCACCATGCTGTCCGCAATGCCGCGATTGGGCATCGCTACCTCGCCATATTCCAAACCCCGTGAGGTTTCCACCACCACAGCCTGATTTTCTTCAAACTTTTTGCCGTCCGGATCAAAATAATATACTTTACCGACTTTTTTGAATCGGACGCCGATTACTTCCGTCATATTATCCTCCAAAATGAAGCTCATTGGCGCAGAACGCGGCAAGCGCGCCGGAAATAGCGCTTACCGAAGCGTTTTGTTGCATTTTTTTCTTTTGAGCCTCCAAATATTCATAAATGCGCAGAAGCGCGCCGACCGGCGTGCCGCCGTGCAGAATTTTCCGCGATAGCGCGACGCATGCAGCGTCGCAAAACTGGCCAAACTGCTCGCGTGGCAGCTTGCCGATTTCCATGCACAACTCCAATACCGAAAGCTCGTCTCTCGAAAGTGAGTCGCAAAAACGAGAGGCCAGCTCGTCAAACATGCCTGATTCGCCCGACAGATTGGCAAGCGCCGCACCCAGAAATCCGTCCGACGCATCGCACGCCTGACGAAGCTCGTCCTCCGTCCGGCCGGGTACGCGGCGGCGCAGTTCGGCCAGCAGCACGGCATCATCAAGCGGTGCAAGCGCATAGATCGAGCAGCGCGAGCGAACGGTGGGCAGCAGCATTTCCCTGCTCTGGGCAAGCAGGATAAACAGCGCGGCGCGAGGCTCCTCAAGCACCTTGAGAAGCGCGTTCTGCGACTGAACGTTCATTTTGTCCGCGCCGTTGATAACAATAATCTTACATTCCGCCTCGCTGGGACGGAGAAACGAGCGCGCGCGCAGCTCTCGCACATCGTCAACCTTGATATCCCCTCCCGCTTCGTTAAAAAGCTCAAAATCGGGATGAGATCCGGCGTCAAACCGAATGCAGGCGCCGCACACACCGCACGGCGCGGCAGCACGGTTTTCACAAAGCAGAGCCTTTGCCACAGCGCGCGCGGCGGTACGCTTGCCCGAACCCACAGGCCCCTCGAGCATGAGCGTACCGCCAGACAAGGAAGTTGGCGCGCCGGTCGCGAGCGCCTTTTTAAGGCGCTCGTTTCCGATGAGAGCGGACAACTTCATTATACCTTTTCAAAGCGCTCTACATTGAGCACAAATACCGTGGCTCCGCCAACGACGACTTCGACCGGCATGGAGGGATAGAAATTAATCCCCGCCTCACTGGTTGTCGGAATCACCTGCTTGCGGCTCTTGGAATATTTGCCGATGATTTCGATGACGCCCTGCACATGCTGCTCATCAACGCCGATCAGAATCGTAACGTTGCCCGCACGCAAAAAGCCGCCCGTTGTGGAAAGGCGTGTAACGGAATAACCTTCCTTCATCAAATGCTGAATGACCGACGGAGCGTCGTCCGCGTTGAGGATGGCGATAATCATTTTCATGTTTTTCATAGCTGAAGCCTCCTTTTCTGCCAGTGAAATCCGATTTCCACGTATCGTTTGTTACATTATAACTTAAAAGAGAAAAAGTTTCAATGAAAACTTCATCAAACTAAACCAAAATAAAGCGACGGCTAAATGTATCTGCGTTCGATGCTTTCGGGCACAAACATGGGGGAAACGTCAAACACAGCCGTATCTCCCGGTGCGCAATCGAGGTCGGTAACGTCGACCGTCGTGTGGTTGACGCCGACATGCCCAAGCACGCGTGCGCGCCTGCCGTTGATCATCACGGTAAAATGCTTACGGCGCACAAACGAAGCAAGGCTGCCCAGCGCATAGCGCACGCTTTCCGCAAAGCGGAAGCTGTCACGGGCTTTTTCGACCATAAAGCCGTCAAAGGTGCCGACCGGCAGAATCGCGATGCGCGTCGGTTTGCGCGTCGTATAGGCAGAACCGTAGCCGATCGTGCGGCCCTTGGGCAGCCAGCGTACCTCGGCCACTGCACACTCAAGCCGCCCGGTTTTTTGCAGCCCGTAATCGCCGCGGCACGTCATGCGGCCGCCAATCGACGAACCGGGACGCACCGCGTCCAGCGCGGGCAGCTTGCACGCAAAAAGCGCCGCCGAATTTGCCGCATGTACAAGCCCGGGTTCCATGCCCGCCTGGCGGATACGCCCGGCAATGTCGATAAGCACATCGCATTGCGCCTGCGTCTTTTTACGGCTCTTGAACGCGCAGGGAAAATGCGTGTAAAGGCCGGTCACATTCAGGTTCGGCATAAAGCGGTAAACTGCCAGAATACGCTCAAGCTCGGTGGGGTCAAAGCCGTAGCGCCCCATTCCCGTGTCCACTTTAATATGCACATCGCAGGTCACGCCTTCTTTTTCGGCAAGGCCGTTGAGAGCCACCGCCGCGTCATGCGAGCCGATGGTGGCCGTTGCGCAGGCGGTTAAAATCTGCTTGATGTCCTCCTCGTTCGAGGTGGAGCGCAGAATAAGGATTTCCTCCTCTGTGCAGCCCCAGTCGCGCAGCAGTACCGCGTCGCGCGGCTCGCTGACGGCAAAGCGGCGCACGCCCTGCTCGCGCAGCAGCTCGGAAAGCTGCCGCAGCCCCAGGCCATAGCCGTTTGACTTGAGCACCGCGATGATCGGCAGCCCGCCGGAGGCTTCTTTGATGCGCTCGAGATTGTTCATGATTTTTGCTTTTTCAACGACGAGTACTTTCATAGACCTCCACGCCTTTCATTCCCTATTTTTCTGCCTGCCCCGTAGGCTCCTCACCCGTCTGCTGCGGCCGCGCGGCCTTGGCGCGGTTGCGTTTGACCACGATGCTGTGGCGCAGCGTGCGTGCCGCGCCGATGCCGCGGTCGATCAGGAAGCGCGCAAAGCGGTTGTACACCATTTCAAATTCGCCGCAAAACTCCACGAGATCTCCGCCGAAGCCCTTTTTAAACAGATAGAGGCCATACAGCGGGTTTTCTGGCGTAAGGTCGCCCGAAACGCCGCGGAAATCGTAGATATCGCAGCCGGTTTCAAGCGCCCAGCGGATCATCTCCCATTGCAGCTGATAGTTCGGCATCTGCTTACGGTTCTCATTAGCCGACGCGCCGTAAAGATACCAGACTTTATTGCCGTAATGAATGGCCAACGTGCCGGCGATCGGCTTGCCTTCGAAAAAGGCCATATAGAGCCGCGCATTCTCGCCCAACGCATCCAAAATAGAGGCAAAATAGCTCTGCGAGCGCACGATAAAACCGTCGCGCGTGCCCGTTTCATTCATAAGATGTGAAAAATCGGGCAGCATCTCTTTGCCGCACAGGCGAACCTCTACCCCTCTGCGCACCGAAAGGCGCAGGTTATAGCGCGTCTTTTCGTGGAAGGCGGCAAGCAAATCTTCCTCCGTCTTGCCCTTGATGTTCAGGCGAAACACGTAGTTCGGCTGAATACCTTCAAAGTTCTTTCCGCCCGCATTGCGGGCGTAACCCAGCTTTTCCATAATGGACAAAAACCGCTCGTCGCTGCTCTCGATATCGGGGTCTAGCTTGAGAACGTATGCCCTGTGCTCTTTGGCCAGCATAGCCATGCCTTCTGTCAGCGCCTTGAGCGACGCTTCGTCGTGCGGGTCGCACACGGGCCCGCGCGCCGCGTACATCATGGTGTATGGCAGAACGGGCATTTTGCGGATGAGCACCGATACCGCGGCGCATATGTGTCCGTCGTCTCCACGCACCGCAACGGCTTCCCATTTCCAGCTGCCCTTTACCTTAGACCAGTCGTGCGACTGAAGAAAATGCCCCTTCGGATGAGACTGCAAAAAAGCCTCCAGCTCGGGCATCGTTTCCTTTGTTACGCGCTCTATCATCATCGTTGCCTCCGTTATTTTAAAAGAATCGCTCCATCACTTCGAGCACGCCGTAGCTGCGCTCGCGCTCGCAAACGTAATCGGCACGCGCCTTAAGCGCAGGCAGCCCGTTTGCCACGCAGCAGCCGACGCCCGCCCATGCGAGCATTTCCGCGTCGTTGGTCGAGTCGCCGCACGCAACGGCCTCCTCCGACCGAATGCCGTGCTCTTCGGCAAGACGCGCAAGCGAGTTGGCCTTTGAAACGTTTTTGTCCATCATTTCCAACAGATATGGCTTGCTTGTCGCAATATAAAGCGAGTCGCCAAGCGTGGCACGCAGACGCGAAAGCCGCGCGGGCAGCTCGTCAGGGTTACCCGCCGTCATCATCTTTGGCGTAGGGCCAAGTTCGGCGCGCAGCAGATCGCCCACTTCGTCGCAGGGGGCATTGAGCAGGTCGCCGTCTCGTTCGGTGAACGCGTTGCGCTCGGCCACCACGATACGGTCGTTGTTATAAAGCTGCAGATACCATCCCTCTCGCGCGGCGAGAGCCATAATATGGCGCGCGACGGGCTGCGGTAAAAAAGAAGCAAATTGCGGCGCGTCATCGCTCGCGGCGCGAATGACCGCACCGTTATAACACACAAGCGGCGCCGTAATTCCCACTATGCGGGCATACTTTTGCGCGGATGGAAACATACGTCCCGTCGCGAGTGTGACAAGCACGCCGCGATCAATCAACGCACGCAGCGCGCCGCACACTTCCTGCGGAATGGTGAGATCGGGCAGCAGCAAGGTATCATCCAGGTCAAGGCAGAGCATTCTATACATGTAGTCCTCCGTACAAAACATAACCAAGTGCGCATAATAAAAGAAACAGCAGTCCGTAGTTAAACAGGTTAAACAGGCGGCGCGTGCTGACGTAATACTTTGAGCGCGGGTTGCGGCGTGCGTTATCAAACAGAAACAGCGCGTTGAGGTGTTCATAAGACTTCAGGTTGACGCTCTGCTGCTCCGCGCAGTCGATCAATTCTCCTTCGCCGCACTCCTGCACNAGCCGCGCCGCCGTATCCCAATGCGCCTGAAATACTTTATTCCACCGCTTGGTGAGCGTGATGCACAAAAGTTCTGCTCCGATCATCGCCACGAGCAACAAGACCGAAAAAACAAGGTTGCTCATTTCAGAGACTACGGCTAGCGCCGCGCCGATAAGCGCCGAAAGGAACGAAACAAATGTGATTCGTTCGTTTTCCACATGGCGCGCCTGATTGAGGTTTTCCTTGATCATTTCGATGAGATGCGCATTGTCAAATCTCCGCATGGTCAGTATCCTCCAACGGCTGTCTGTATTATACCATCATACATCACGCGCGACAAAAAATCCACTAAAACGTGCAAAAAAGCTCCTCTCGTTTCAGGTCCTTTTCGCATTTTACGTCGATTTTACAAAAGCCGACTTTTGGATTTTACATCCGTGGCGTATGGTTAGATTGTAACGAAGAAGAAACGAAAACAGCGATGCAGCTGAAAAGGAGAAACATCATGAAAAAGCTCTCACTTCTCGCACTTTCCCTTGTGCTTGTGGCAACGGCCGCCTGCGGTAAGACAGCGACGGACACGACGCAAGGAGCCCCCGGTTCAACCGGCTCGGCAAATAAGTTTGACGCCTCGAAAGACATTACCGTTATCTCCCGCGAAGATGGCTCGGGCACGCGCGGCGCATTCGTCGAGCTGTTCGAAATTCTGGAGGCAGACGCAAACGGAAAGAAAATTGACAAGACAACGCTTGACGCAGACATCACGAGCAGCACTTCGGTTATGATGACCTCTGTGGCGAACAACCCCTACGCCATCGGCTATATCTCACTCGGTTCGCTCAATGATACGGTGAAGGCTCTGCAAATAGACGGTGTGCAGGCGACGGCGGAAAACGTGAAAAACGGCACCTATAAAATCTCTCGCCCGTTCCATATCGCCACAACAGACACGGTCAGCGCGCTTGCGCAAGACTTCATCGACTTCATCCTAAGTTCCGACGGGCAGGCAGTGGTTTCAAGCAGCGGATATGTCTCGGCATCGGAAGCCCCTGCATACAGCGGCGCAAAGCCGGCGGGCAAGATTGTGGTAGCCGGCTCCTCCTCCGTCACCCCCGTGATGGAAAAACTGCGCGAAGCATACCTTACCG
>MEFT01000035.1:6552-16140 GCA_001725215.1 Clostridium sp. SCN 57-10 | reverse complement strand
CAGAAGGACGATGACCATGCCGATCAAAGCCGACTTGTTACGGGCAAACCGCTTCCAGATCTCTCCGAGCTGGCTTTTGCGCTTATACTGCTTTACAGTGGGAACAGCTGTATTACTCATGATCTTTCCTCCTCCCTTATTTGTATTGCGACTTGATGCGCGGATCAACAAAGCCGTACAGCAGGTCGACGATGAGGTTTACAATGGCGAACATCATGGAGAACATGATGACGCAGCCGAGCACCATGGGGATGTCGCGTCCTTGAATCGACTGAATCATCAATCGGCCGATACCTGGCCACGCGAACACCGTCTCGGTAAGAACCGAGCCGCCCATCATCGCGCCGATCTGAAGGCCGATGACCGTGATCGTGGGGATGAGTGCGTTTTTCAGCGCGTGACGCGTGATGACCTTATTCTCGGGAACACCCTTGGCACGAACCGTACGGATATAATCCTGACGGATGGTTTCGAGCATAGACGAACGGGTGGTTCTCGCGATGGAGGCCATGTGCAGGAAGCCGAGCGCGACGGCGGGCAGCACGATGGAGTTCCATCGGTCAGAGCCCGAGGTCGGGAACCAGCCAAGCTTCAGTGAGAATAACAAGATCATTAAGAGAGCCAGCCAGAATACCGGCATGGATACACCGAGCAGAGCGATGAACATGCTGACGCCATCAATCCAGGTGTTCTGCTTGACCGCGGCGATTACGCCGAGCGGAAGAGCAAACAGGATCGACACCAGTGTTGCGGCTCCTGCCAGCTTTGCTGTATTAGGCAGACGGGAAAAAATCTCCGAGCTGACCTGATTTTTCGTTTTGTAAGAAGTGCCCATGTCCCCCTGGAACAGGTTAATCATATATCGCCCGTACTGCACCAGCACGGGATCGTTAAGCCCCATTTTTTCCCGCAGCTCCGCAAGCTGTTCCGGCGTGGCTTGCTCGCCGAGAATAACGCCCGCGGGATCGCCGGGGGCGAGGCTAAGGATGAGGAAAACGATAAGCGTTACACCGATCAAAACAGGGATCAGCGCAATTAATCGTTTTGCGATGAATTTAAGCATTCCGTATACCGCCCCTTCAATTCTGTCTTCCGACAGTTCTTCCGATTTAGAAGCGACTATCCCCTTCCCCTTTTTGGGGGAAAGGGATAGTCTTGCTTTGTTCGCTATTGACTTGTTGCCTTATTATTTCCAGCTAAGCTTGTCGAAATACATGTTACCGCCAGCCGCGCAGTCAAAGCCCTGGAGGTTGCTGCTGTAAGCGCGGGTAACCATGTTCTGATAGAGCGGGACAAGCGGGTTGCGCTCGTTGACATAGAGCGAGATCTGCTCAAGAGCCTTGGCCTGCTCAGCGGGATCGAGCAGCGTGCCTGCATTGTCGATCATCTTGTCAAGCTCAGGATCGTTGGTGCGGGTCATGTTGGAAGCGCCGATGCCGTCAGAGTGATACACACCCTTAACCTGCTGAAGCATGGTGTTGGAGGTGTAGCCGCCGATCGAGCCGGTGTACTCGCCCTTCTTGGTCTTCTCAAGATAGGTGGCAAGGTCCATCGTGACGAGCTCAACGCCAGTGATGCCGAGGTTATCCTTCAGGTTAGCCTGAATGACCTGGCCGGCACGCAGCTTGGTGTCGTTCGAGCAGATGATGGGCAGCTTGACAGTGGCGGGATCAACGCCCGACTCAGCCAGCCACGCCTTTGCCTGCGCGGGATCATACTTCACGCCGCCCTCTTCAGAGGAGCCGGGGAAGCCCATGGGAAGCTGCGAGTACGAGGGGCTGCCGAAGTTGTTCAGAGCAACCTCAACAACCTTCTCACGGTCGATCGCAGCGGTGAGGGCCTTGCGGAACAGCTTGTTGTCAAACGGAACCGTCTCGTTGTTGAGCATGAGGAAGTTGTGCGAAGTACCGGCCTTCTTCATGACAGAGATCTTGTCGTTCTGCTCAAGACGAGCAATGTCAAGCGACTCGACTTCGATGACGAGGTCAGCATCGCCGGCTTCGAGAGCAATGGTACGGGCAGAGCCTTCCGGAATGATCTTCCAGACCATCTTGGGGATGGCGGGCTTGCCGTCAAAGTAGTCAGCAAACGCTTCGAACTCGATCTTCTCGCCGAGCGTCCAGTTGACAAACTTGTACGGGCCGGTGCCGATGGGCTCCTTGTTGAAGTCATGACCGGACTCGATCAGCTTCGCGGGGAGGATCGCGTTGCCGTGGTGGCAGAGGTCGGCGAGAAGGCCGGCCTGCGGGCCATCCGTGTGGATGATAACGGTATAATCGTCCTTGACCTCAACGGTGGTGAACGATTTGCCGTACTGCGAAACCTCGGGCGACTTCTGGCACAGCTCGAGCGACGCCTTGACGTCGGCAGCCTTCATCTCTTCGCCGTTGTGGAACTTTACGCCCTTGCGCAGCGTGATGACCCACTGGTCTTCGCCGACAAGCTCGTACTTCTCAGCGAGGTCGGGAACAACGTTCATCTCGTAGTCCATTTTGAACAGACCATTGTGCGTGATCTTGTTCATGTAGTCGCCGGCGACCGCGTTGTGCAGGTTCGTGGTCATCGACGGTGTCTCGTTCTCGGTAGCTACGACCAGAGTGTCCTTGCCGGTCGAAGCGCCCTTGCCGCAAGCTGCGAACATGCCAACGAGCATGACACAGGCAAGCACGAGACTGAAGATGCGCAGATGTTTCTTCATGGCTTTCACCTCTTCTGTTTGTTTGGTTCCTAATCCGCTATCCCTTCGGGCTCAGACCCGAAACCTGCACATATTATATTCGATTCTTTTACGATAGTCAACAATTTCTTAATAAATTTGCGTATGTTTTTGTAATTATCGAACAAGAGCAGCCTAAAAAATTGAATACATTCTATAATATGGACAGTCTGGGAATCCCATTAAGCGTATATGCGGCTTACGGCAGCTGATATCCGTAGGTTTCGAGAACGTCGAGCGGAAATTCTGCGCGCATGGTAAGTAGGGGGTCTACAATCTGGCAAACAGCCATATCGCACAGCAGCGACATGAGCCGTCCGACGGAAAGCGCGTCAAGTCCGGTTGCCGTACGCACGAAATCCTCCATGCGACGCACGGCAGACAGCCCGGCCTCGTCGAGCGTCTGTGCAGAACAAAGGGTCATCACCCGGCCGCGGCAGCTGAGAAACGGCGTGGGCAGCGACACATCTCGCAGCACAGTGACGCGTACGGTGACCTCGCCCGCCGTCTCCATGCCGCAGATCATGACCTCTCCGTCGCCCATGCGAGCGTGCAGGTCGCCGAGCGACAAAAGCGCGCCGTCAACGTTAACGGGCAGATAAAGCGTCGAGCCGGTGACGATCTTTTTGCAGTCCATGTTGCCGCCGTGCGCTTCGGGCGTGTCGGTCATCACACCGTGGAACTCGGGCGCGGTGCCGATGACGCCGATCATCGTATCGCATTCGAGCGTCAGCTTATCATCGATCTTCACTTTATTGTCCTTGATCTCAAATATTTTAACCGCTCTCTCCTTATAATATCCACGGAACGCGCCCGCCGTAAGCGACGCGCGCATTACGCCCCAATCGCGCAGCTTGATGTCAAGAATCTCTACCTTTAATATATCGCCTTTTTTGGCACCCTCAACGTAGAGCGGTCCCGTACAGGGGTTTGCAAGTCCGTTGGGCCGATCGCCCAGCGGGCGCTCGGGGCTTGTCACAGTGTCGTCATAGCAGTCGCGCGTTTCAAAAACAACTTCTTCGCCGCTTGCACAGCGTGCGGCGGGGGGATTATGCTTATCCAGAATATCAGTCACATGATCACGGGAAATGCGAATCATAGCAGATGCCTCCTTTTCATTATATAAATAGGGTATGACTTCACGCCGTTCTTGTCAAGGCCTCCCCTTGCCTATGGCACTGCGCCGTGCTATAATATTGTTATCTGTATTTGACAAGGAGGGCATTCTATGCTCGCAATTACCAACGGCAAGGTCGTCACTGTAACGTGCGGCACACTCGACAAGGGCACCGTCCTCATCGACGGGGGCAAAATCGTCGCCGTCGGACGCGACGTCGAAATCCCCGCGGGCGCAAAGGTGATCAACGCGCGCGGCAAATGGGTTACCCCCGGCTTGATCGACGCGCACACCCATATCTCCACCTTCAATGCGCCGATGAGCCGCAACGGTTACAACGACGGCAATGAAATCACCTCGCCCAACACCGGCTTTATCCGCGGACTCGACGCGCTTAACCCCCACGACATGGGCATCGGCTGCGCGCGCCGCGCCGGACTGACCACCTGCTATACCGGCCCGGGCTCGGCGAATGTCGTGTGCGGCACGGGCATCAGCTTTAAGACCAAGCGCGGCGATACCGTTTACGATATCATCATTGAAGGCTCCGAGCAGATGAAAATGGCGCTCGGCGAAAATCCCCGTTCGTGCTACGGCAGCCAAAAGCAGCTTCCCTCGACCCGCATGGGCGTCGGCGCCGTACTTCGCGAGACGCTGTTTAACGCGAAGGTGTATTCGGACAAGCTCCGTGCCGCCGAAGCCGACGAGAGCAAAAAGCCCGAACCGAACTTCCGCCTTGACGCGCTCGTGCCCGCCATCCGCGGTGAAATGAAGTGCCGCATTCATTGCCACCGCGCCGACGATATTGTGACGGCGGTGCGCATCGCCAAAGAGTTCGGGCTTGATTTCTCCATCGAGCATTGCACGGAAGGCTATAAAATCACGAAATTCCTCAAGGAAAACAACATAGACTGTGTTGTAGGGCCGCTGACGATGGGTCCTGAAAAGCAGGAGATCTGGGGCACGCGACTCGATACGCCCGCCGTTTTGGAGCAGGCCGGCATCAACTTCTGCCTGACGGAAGACAACGACGCCAACACAAAGTATCTGCCGATGCACGTCGGCCTCGTGATGGGCTATGGCCTGAGCGAGCAGACGGCGTTTGAAGCTGTCACCATCCGCCCGGCTCGCCTGCTCGGCCTTGACGGCCGCATCGGCTCGCTTGAGGCCGGCAAGGACGCCGACCTTGCCATCTGGAACGGGCATCCGTTCAGCAACATGACGCGCTGCGAAAAGACCATCATCGACGGCGAAGTTTATGATAACCTGGCCGACACGGTGAGCTTCAGCTTCTAAGCCGTTTCGCGCGCTCCCGCAAATTTGGAAAGGGAGTTTTACTATTTGTACCCGGCCAAACAATAAAATCAAGCCGATACTGAGCCTGATTGATCCGTAGCGCGGCTTGCCTTCGGTAAGAAGCAAGCCCGGGCGTTTCGCCCTACGATTGCGGGCCTCGTCGTCGCGCGCACATAAGTTTGCGCGCGCCGGCCCGGCCGCTCTATCAGGAAAGGATTTTTTGTATTTTATTACGCAGTATCCATCACACCAAACTTCGTGCTTTTCTTCGCACCGCCGCGCCGTTTGCGCTTGTTGCGCTCGGTTCGTTCGTGCTTTCATTCGGTCTTTATAACGTTCACGGCCGCCACGACATCACAGAGGGCGGTATTCTGGGGCTGACGCTGCTGCTGCGGCACTGGTTCGGCTTTTCGCCTGCTTTCACCAGCCCCCTGCTCGACGGCGTATGTTTCCTCGTCGGCTTCCGCTTCCTCGGCAAAGGCTTCGCCAAATACTCCATATTTGCCAGCCTGTGCTACGCGCTGTTTTACCGTCTGTGGGAGCTGACGGGGCCTCTGCTTCCCGACAACCTCGGCGGCCCGGTCATGGTGGCGCTGATCGGCGCGCTTTTCGTAGGCGCCGGCGTCGGCCTTTGTGTCCGTGCCGGTGCGGCTGCGGGCGGTGACGACGCGCTTGCCCTCGTTCTGTCTAAAACGTTGCGCGCGCCCATTTCGGCATGCTATCTCGTCACCGATCTTTCGGTGCTCGCGCTTTCTCTGACGTATATCCCGCTTCAGCGCATCATTTATTCGCTGATTACGGTGACCGTATCGTCTCTTCTCATTCAGTTCGTTCAAAACGCAGGCAAACGCAAGCCTGCCAAATCGATTGATACGGAGGCGGTTTCATGCAGCTTGACCGACGCACGACAAAGCAACTCCTGATCATCGCCGCCGGTGCCGCGGCCGTATATGCGGCCTTGCAGCACTTCGGTGAGCTGATGGGCGTTGTGCACCGCATTTACGCGCTTTTCTCACCCTTTTTGCTCGGCGGCGCCGTCGCGTTTGTCATCAATGTCCCGATGCGCGCAGTGGAGCGTGTGCTTTTTTCCAATCTGCCGCACGGGGGTAAGCGGGTGCGCATTTATGACGGAATGCGCCGCGCCGCGCGACCGCTCAGCCTTGTATTGACGCTGCTGCTTTTCTTCGGCGCATTCTATCTTGTGTTCTCTATCATCGTCCCCGAGATCGTTAACTCGCTCGGCATGCTGGGCAACAGCCTTCCCGGCTTTGCCAAGCGCGTGACGGAATTTGTCTCCGACCTCGGCCGCCAGTACCCCACGCTTGCGGCGCAGCTTGACGATGCGCTGGCCAACGTAAAGGTCGACTGGCAGACGCTTCTGTCAAGTGCCGTCAAGACGCTGGGTGGTGCGGGCGCCAGCCTTTTGCTCAACGCCGTTTCGGTCACTTCGTCGCTTATGGGCGGCCTGTTCCGCTTTACGCTTGCGTTGGTGTTCGCCATTTATGTGCTGCTGCAGAAGGAAAAGCTGGCCGCTCAGGTCGAGCGTGCTATGCGAGCTTATCTCAACGAGCGCTTTGTCAACGGCGCACTGCATGTGCTTCGCCTGTCCGAGCACACGTTCTCCCGCTTTTTGTCGGGACAATGTATGGAGGCCATCATCCTCGGCACGCTGTTTTTTGTCACCATGAGCGTTTTCCGCTTTCCATACGCACTGATGGTCAGTGTTCTCATCGCCGTTTTGGCCTTTATTCCGCTGTTCGGCTCGATCATCGGCTGTGTGACGGGCGCGCTGCTCATTCTCATCGTTGCACCGCAGAAGGTACTCTGGTTTATCATTCTGTTCCTCGTGGTGCAGCAGATCGAGGGGAATTTTATTTATCCCCACGTCGTCGGCAGCTCAGTCGGCCTTTCGCCCATCTGGGTGCTTGTCGCCGTTACGGTGGGCGGAGGACTGATGGGTATTGCGGGCATGCTGCTTTTTATCCCGATCTGCTCGGTATGTTACGCGCTGCTGCGCGATGATATCTACCGCCGCACCGGCGAAGAGTACGCTCCCCCCAAAAAAGCACCATAACTTATGCCGCCCGGTCTTTCCGGGCGGCTTTGTCTTTGCGCCACCTATAAGTTTATGTTGCGTTTTTTAAAAAAAGGTGCTATGATAAAAATCACATTAATCGTTAGACTATCAAAGTATTCGGAGGATGCGCCATGAAAATTATCGGAGACAGCTGCTGCGATCTCAACGGTCTGGGAGAGCTCCCGGTAGACATCGCGATTGTCCCCCTGAAGATCACCATCAACGGACGCACACTGATCGACCGCGACATTGACACACACGAGCTTGTGCGCGAAATCGCGGAAAGCCCCGTTATCGCCGCGACGGCATGCCCCTCCCCTGCAGATTTTGCAGACGCGATGAGCGGCGACGACGACTGCTTTGTCGTAACGCTTTCCAGCCAATTAAGCGGCACTTACCAGAGCGCTATGCTGGGCGCAGAAATGAAGACCGGCAAAGGTCGTGTTTACGTTATCGATTCGAAAAGCGCTTCGGCCGGCGAAACTGCCATTGTGCTCGAGCTGATCCGGCTCCACGGACTTGGCATCAGCTTTCCCGAGATGTGTGTGCAAATTGAGGCGTTTGTCAGCGGCATGAGCACCCTTTTTGTACTCAATACGCTTGACACGCTCATCAAGGCGGGACGTATGAAAAAGCTCGTCGGCCAGGTGGCCTCCATTTTGCATCTTCGACCCATCATGCAGGGCGAGGGAGGAAAAATCGGGCTGCTTGAAAAGGCGCGTGGCACGCAAAACGCAATGGTCAAGCTGAGCGATATCGTGGCCGAGCGTGCCGCAGAGCAGCAAGGCGTGCGCGAGACGCTGGTTATCACCGAGTGCCATTGCCGCGAGCGCGCCGAAGACCTGCGCCGCATGATTATGGACAAATGCCGCGCAATTAAGCGGGTGTTTATCATCAGCATGGGCGGCTTGAGCACCGTGTATGCGAACGACGGCGGCATCATCATCGGCTATTAAGCTGATAACTAAACGCAAATCAAAGCACCCTGTTCCGGCTGGAACAGGGTGCTTTTTTCATATTTCCCGTTATTCGATGGCAAGCAGCTTGACGCCGCCCGTACCGCGCAGCGCGGAAAACCGCTCGGCCAGCTCCTGAGGTGACAGGCTCATGCCCGAAGTATCAAGCGTCAGCAGCACGCTGGCCTTTCCGTCGATCGGCAGGTTCTGCGTGATGGTGAGGATGTTTCCGTTCAGCTCAGCGACCGTGTTAATCAGCTGACTTAAAATACCCGGCTCGTGGGTGAGCACCATCGAAAACACCGCCTTGCCGCATTCGGTCGCCTCGTTCGGCATGAACAGATAGTCTTTATATTTATAATATGTGCTGCGCGAAATACCCGTCCTGCGCGCCGCTTCGCTGACCTCGCGCACCGCTCCGGTGCGCAGCAGCTCGCGCGCGGCCAGAACCTTTTCATAATAGTCGGGCAGAATGCGCTTGTCCACAATCAGGTAGTTGCTTTTCTTCATCCTCCATGTTCTCCTTTCCCTGAAGCGGAAACGGCAGGTGTGTCTAGCCGTTCTCCGCGCGTTCTCTCCGTTCATTATATCGATATTCTTTCAAATATGCCAGAGGAAAGCGCAAAATCGCCTGCGTTTTCGGAAGATTCTCCAAACTTTGCACAACGCGGTTTTTCGCACTTGTGTTTTTCTTCCGCTTGCAGTATAGTGTTTTCATGTTAAATACACCTGTCTTTAAAACAAAGACATTGCGCCGGACAGCATGAGCCGCGCCGGCGATTTAGGAGGACATATGGTCAAAGCAGCAAAATTTGGAGGAAGCTCTCTTGCTGACGCCGTACAGTTTCAAAAGGTGCGCGACATTGTGTGCGCCGATGACACGCGCCGCGTCGTGGTTGTCTCCGCGCCCGGAAAGCGCCACGGGGGCGACAACAAAGTGACCGACCTGCTTTATCTCTGCCACGCTCATCTGCAATACGGCGTTTCGTGCGAGAGTGTGTTCGCCATGATTGAAGATCGCTTTCGCGACATTCAGCAGGGCTGCGGCATTCCGGCCGATCTGGCGCCCGAGTTCGCCTGCATACGCGGCAGTATGCGCAAGGGCATGCCGATTGACGAGCTTGTTTCGCGCGGCGAGTATTTAACAGCCAAGCTGATGGCCGCCTATCTCGGCTTCGACTTTGTCGATGCCGCCGACTGGGTCACCTTCGGCTATGACGGCAAGCTGGATGCCCCACGGAGCGAGCAGCGTCTGCGCGAGCTGCTTGCGGAGCACCCTCGTATGGTCGTACCCGGCTTTTACGGCGCACTGCCGAACGGCAAGCTGCGCCTGCTCAGCCGCGGCGGCAGCGACATCACCGGTTCGCTCGCGGCCGCCGCGGCTGACGCCGCCGTTTACGAAAACTGGACCGACGTGTCGGGTGTT
>MEFT01000035.1:0-6547 GCA_001725215.1 Clostridium sp. SCN 57-10 | reverse complement strand
TGCCCAATCAGAAGCCGATTCCGCACATTACTTACGGCGAGCTGCGCGAGCTTGCGTACATGGGTGCCAATGTGCTGCATGAGGAAGCCGTTTTCCCCGTGCGCCAAATTAACATCCCCATCAACATCCGCAACACCAACGCGCCCGATGAGGCAGGCACGCTGATCTGCGAACACTTCGACCGCGAAACACACGAAGAGCGTGCGCGGTTTATCACCGGCATTTCGGGGCATACCGGCTTTTCAATCATCACGCTGCGCAAGAGCAGACTGGCGGCGGAGCCCGGTGCTCTGCGCTCTGCGCTCGCCGTGTTTGAGCAGTTCGGCGTACCCGTCGAGCACATTCCCGGCGGCATTGACAGCTTTTCGCCCGTCGTTTCGTCCGAGCAGGCCGCGCCCGTGCTCTATGATATTCTGGGCGAACTGCACCGCTGCTGCGCGCCGGACAGCCTCACCGTAACCGACAACATCGCGCTCATCGCCGTGGTGGGACGCAAAATGGCATCTTTGCCCGGCGTCAGCGGCAAGATTTTCGGCGCGCTCGGCGCACACAACGTAAATATCCGCATGATTGCGCAGGGGCCAGACGAAATCAACATCATCGTCGGCGTTGAAAATGGCGACTTTGAAAAAGCGATTCGCATTCTTTATAACAGTTTTGTGATTGGAGGAAGTGGGCAATGAAGCAACATTGTGTCGCCGTTTTAGGCGCGACAGGCGCCGTAGGGCGCGAAATGATCGTCATCTTAGAGGAGCGCGGTTTCCCTGTTGACGAGTTGCGCCTGCTGGCAAGCGGCCGCAGCGCGGGCAGCTCTGTTTTGTTCCGCGGCGCGCCCGTCACCGTGCGCGAGGCGTGGGAAGACTCGTTTGACGGTGTAGACCTCGTGCTCGGCGCAGCGGGAAACGACATTGCGCGGCGCTTTGCGCCGCACATCGTGAATGCGGGTGCCGTGTTCGTTGACAATTCGAGCGCGTTCCGCCTCGACCCACAGGTGCCGCTCGTCGTGCCGGAAATCAACCCAGACGCCGTGGCACGTCACCGCGGCATCATTGCAAACCCGAACTGCACGACCATCATCACGCTCGTCGCCATCCACGCGCTTGCCCGCCTTTCGCCGCTGGTATCGATCACCGCATCATCCTATCAGGCCGTTTCGGGCGCGGGTGCGGGCGGCCCCATCGAGCTGGCTGCGCAGACAGCCGCCCTTGCTGCGGGGGACACCGCGCAGCCGCAGATTTTTCCGCATCAGATTGCGTATAACGTCATTCCGCAGATCGGTTCCTTTGGCGAAGACGGCTACACAAGCGAAGAAATGAAACTGCAGAACGAGGGACGAAAAATTCTTGGGCATCCCGGACTCAAGGCGTCGTGTACCTGCGTACGCGTCCCCGTCATGCGCAGCCATTCGGTTTCCGCCGCCATTGAGACCGAACGCCCCCTCTCCGTGGACGAGGCCCGCGCTGCCATCGCGGCCGCGCCCGGATGCCGACTGGTTGACGGCCCCGTCTCCCCGCGCTATCCCATGCCGCTCGACGCCGGCGGGCAGGATCTTGTATTGGTCGGCCGCATTCGCCGCGACCTAACCAACCCAAACGGCCTGCTGCTCTGGTGTTGCGGCGATCAGGTGCGCAAGGGCGCAGCGACCAACGCGGTGCAAATTGCGGAGCTTGTTATCCAAAAAAACTAGAATAAAAAATGCCGCAAGAGACTTAAACTCTTGCGGCATTTGCGTTATCTGATCGGATTGCTTACGGCTGCACGGTCGTCTGTTTAGCCTTCGCGCCTCGCGCGCGCAGCGGTACGCCCTCGCTTACGGCCGGCATATCGGAATAGGCGCGGCTGTAAGTGAGCACCGTAATGACTAAAAGCGCCGTCTGCGGCCAGTAGACGGTGGAGTCGACCACTCCATGCACGAGCACGGTGACGAGCACCGCCAGCGCAAGCGCCGACTTGCTGCGCTCCACGCCGCGCACATAGATGCGCACAATTCCCGCCAGATTGACGGCCAGATAGGCAAGTAGCAGTCCCGCACCCACAACGCCGAAGTTGACGAGAAGGTCAAGCAGTAAATTGTGTGCGTGATTCGCTGCAAAGCCATGATAGGCACGATAAAACTGCTGATAAGACAGATACCCTCGCCCATACAGCAGGTGATCGCGGATCATACGCACCGCCGTGCGCCAAATTTGCTCGCGCCCCGCCGAAAGATCGCTGCTCGCCGCGTCAAGGCGCGGCATCCATACGCCTCGCGCCGTATAAAGCAGCAGCATCATCAGAAGTACGGCGCACGCGTGCCCGAGATAGCGAAGATCGGTCAGTGCGAGCAGCAGTGCCACGCTGCCGAACACCACCAAAAAAGCGGCGCGGCTCTGGCACAGATAAAGTCCGCCGAGATTGGCGCACAGCACCGCGACGTAAAACACGGTGCGCGCAACGCTTCCGCGGCGCAGCAGGCGGTACACGGCGAACAGCGTCGTCACCTCGATGACGGTGGCGTAAAAGTTTGCGTTGACAAACGTCGCGCACGCGCGCCCTTCAAACAGGTATTGCGTCAGCCACAGCCTCTGCGCAATCGCCACGAAAAAGGCAAACACACTTCCCGCGCAGCTGATGGTAAGCATCAGGCGAAAAGCGCGGCGCGTCATCGCGTATTGCACAAACAAAAGCGCCACGGAGGCAAACAGCATCCCGACGCCAAGCGCCACGGCGCGCGTGTCACCGTAACGAATGGTTACGCCGAGCGATATGGCGCAAAAAAGGCCCAAAAGCGGTGCTCCTCGACTGGCGCGGAGCACGGGGATCAATTTTTTGGTAAAAATCAGATAAACCGGCAGCGCGAGCAGCGCCGCCGCGATGGCATAAACCGAGCAAAATGCGGCCGCAACAAGCGCAAGTAAAACCCGCTCATCGGGTGTAAGCGCGCGTATGCGTTCGACTATCGTGTGCACCGTAAGCTCCTCCTCGCATCGGCGGCATTTCCGGGGAAATGCCGCAAGCATCCGAACGGCGGTTGAGGCACATTTCGGCAGCATTATTATATGCTTGATCGGTGTGCAGCGTCAACACGAAGAAAGCCGAACTTTGCGTCGCGCCATAACCCTTTTTCGGCATTTTGTATAGGTTTATGATACTAAAATGTGAATTTTTCAAAACCCGCAAACTACCGCTTGACATTTGTTATAGAACAACTTATCATATAGGCATAGTACAATTAATATCGCTCGTGTGCGAACACAACAACATAACAAGAGGTGCATCATGGACAAAAAGGTACTCGTCATTGGCGTCATCGGCGCCGACGTCCATGCCGTTGGCAACAAGATCCTCTACCATGCGTTTACCGGCGCGGGGTTTGAGGTTGTCAATCTGGGCGTTATGGTCTCGCAGGAAGAATACATCGCAGCCGCCATCGAATCCAAGGCGGACGCGATCATCGTTTCTTCTCTTTACGGACAGGGTGAGCTTGACTGCCGCGGCCTGCGCGAAAAGTGCGATGAAGCAGGTCTTAAGGGCATTCTGCTTTATGCCGGCGGCAACATCGTCATCGGTAAGCAAGAGTTTGCCGAAGTTGAAAAGCGCTTTGCCGACATGGGCTTTGACCGCTCGTTCCCGCCGGGAACTTCGCCCGAAACCACCATCGACATGCTGCGAAAAGACCTCGGCATCAACGCCTGATCGGCAGGTGACACGATGCGTCCCATTTTACTGATCGATTTCGGAAGTACCTATACCAAGGTGACCGCCGTCGACGCAGATGCCGCGGAGCTGCTGGGTACGGCCTCCGCCTTTACCACGATTCACACCGATATCAACGACGGACTCGAACATGCCGTCGCCCAGCTTGAGCAGAAAATCGGTAAGCTCGACTACACCGCGCGCTACGCGTGCTCCTCGGCCGCGGGTGGTCTGCGTATGGTCACAAGCGGGCTTGTTCCGGAGCTGACGGCGGAAGCCGCGCGCCAGGCCTCGCTCGGCGCGGGCGCCAAAATCGCAAAAGTCTATTCGTTCGAGCTGACCGAAGACGATATCGAGGATATCGACGCCATCAAACCCGACATTTTCCTGCTCGTCGGCGGAACGGACGGCGGCAACAGCGAATGCATTCTGCACAACGCGCAGATGCTCGCCGGCTGCAAGAGCGACTTCCCCGTCGTCATCGCGGGCAACCGCACGGCGGCGCGGCAGTGCGCGCGCTATCTCGAAGGGCGCGAAACGCTGATTTGTGAAAATGTCATGCCCAAGTTCGGCGTGCTCAACATTGAGCCGGCACAAAAGCAAATCCGCCAAATTTTCCTGCGCCGCATCATTCAGGCCAAGGGTCTTTCCAAGGCCACGGCGCTCGTTTCGGGCATCCTGATGCCCACGCCGTCCGCCATGATGCACGCCATGCAGCTGCTCGCAGAGGGCTGCAAAGACGAAAAAGGCATCGGCGATCTGGTCGGCGTTGACGTCGGCGGCGCGACGACCGACATTTATTCGATTGCGGATGGCATGCCCCACGATACCAACACCGTTTACAAGGGTCTTCCCGAGCCGTATGTCAAGCGCACCGTCGAGGGCGACATTGGTATGCGGTACAGCATACACGGCATCGTCGAAGCGGCGGGCATTTCCCGCGTGGCGCAGCTTTCCGGTCTTTCCGAAGCTCGCGCGCTTGAGCTCGTCAACTACCTCAGCGAACACACCGACGTTGTTCCGCAGGATGCCGAGCAGGAAGCGCTTGACTTTGCGCTCGCTTCGCTTGCCATCGAAACGGCGGTTATCCGCCACGCCGGCACCATGGAAGAAGCCTACACGATGATGGGGCTCGCCTATGTGCAGACGGGCAAGGACCTGCGCGATGTGCGCCAGATCGTTGTCACCGGCGGCTCGCTCATCCATACCAAACGCACCGGCGACATTGCCGCGCACGCCCTTTACAACCCCGCACGGCCCGTTTCGCTTCGCCCCAAGGAAGCGAAAATATGGGTCGATCGCAGCTATATCCTCGCGGCCATGGGTCTGCTTGCCGAATACGAGCCGCAAACCGCGCTGCGCATTATGAAAAAGGAGCTGAAAGAAGATGGATATTCAAAATAAGCGCATCTCCGATGACGAGTTTTATAAAATTCGTGAAGAAATCCTCACCCAGTGGCCGACCGGCAAGGACGTAAACCTGCAGGACGGAATTGACTATCAAAAATCCATCCCCGAGCACAAGCTGTTCGCCAAAAAGCTGGTTAACGCCAAGAAGGCCGGAGCGACTCTCATTCAGCCCCGCGCAGGCGTCGCGCTGCTCCGCGAGCACATCGAGCTGCTGACCTATCTGCAGGACAAGGGCGAAGCCGACCTGCTGCCCACGACGATTGACAGCTACACCCGCCAGAACCGCTACGAAGAGGCCGAAAACGGCATCCGTGAGTCGGAGAAGGCAGGCCGCTCGCTGCTCAACGGCTTCCCGGCCGTCAACCACGGCGTCGCCTCTTGCCGCAAGCTCGTCGAGAGCCTTAACATCCCCGTGCAGGTGCGCCACGGCACCCCCGATGCCCGCCTGCTGACCGAAATCACCTACGCCGGTGGCTTTACAAGCTATGAGGGCGGCGGTATTTCCTACAACCTTCCCTATGCCAAAAACGTTCCGATGGAGCGCACCATCCGTGACTGGCAGTATGTCGACCGTCTGACCGGCATCTATGAGGAGGCGGGCGTTTCGATCAACCGCGAGCCGTACGGCCCGCTGACCGGCACGCTGGTGCCCCCCTGCGTATCCCACTCGGTCGCCATCATCGAGGCGCTGCTCGCCGCCGAACAGGGCGTGCGCAACATCACCGTCGGCTACGGCCAGTGCGGCAACCTGGTACAGGACGTCGCCGCTATCCGTACGCTTGAAGAGCTGACCGATGAGTACCTCATCAAGAACGGCTACACGAACGTAGACGTAACCACCGTGTTCCATCAGTGGATGGGCGGCTTCCCCGCCGACGAGGCGAAGGCCTTCGGCGTTATTTCGTGGGGCAGCGCCACGGCGGCTCTCTCCAAGGCGACCAAGGTCATCGTCAAGACCCCGCACGAGGCGGCCGGCGAGGACGCGACCTACATCTCCCGCATCCGCGAGGACAACACGGTCGAGAACGGCCTCGCCTTCTGGTGCGTCTCCGACAACCTGCGCAAGGGCGCGGCGCTGAACGCGGTGCAGATCGCCGAGGTGCTGGTCAACCGCAAGCTGATCTCGCCCAAGGCCGAAAAGGCCGCGTGATCCATGCATTGCGATCACACCGCCTTCTTCGGAAAGCGGTGTGATCGCCTTCGCCTCCGCGTCAGGTTTCGTCGCCGCGAGAAAGACGCGGCGGCGGTGGCGTCGCCCCGAGTTGCGCCGTCGCCGCGCGCTGAGCCTCGAGCCGGGCCGCCTCGATCACACCGGCGCGGTGAGCGTCGACACGAAGATTGGCGTCGATCTGGTCCTGTAGACCGCCATGCGCGATGTCGACCGTGATCGGTGCCGCCCGGGTCGAAACGATGGCTCGGATCTCGGCCAACGCCGCTCCCAGCAGGGCCGTGCTCGCCGGCG
>MEFT01000034.1 GCA_001725215.1 Clostridium sp. SCN 57-10 | reverse complement strand
AAGAAGACGGCCGAAAAGAAGACGGCCGAGAAGAAGACGGCCGAGAAGAAGACGGCCGAGAAGAAGACGGCCGAGAAGAAGACGGCCGAAAAGAAGTCGGCGGCAAAAAAGGCCGCCTCAAAATCCGCGGAAAAGGCAGAGCAAGTGAGTGAATAAGATCAAAATCATCGGTGCGGGGCTGGCGGGCAGCGAAGCCGCCTGGCAGCTTGCGCAGCGCGGCTTCGACGTAGAACTGTATGAAATGCGCCCCGAACACCGTTCCCCGGCACACAGCACCGGCTTTTTCGCCGAGCTGGTGTGCTCCAACTCGCTGCGCGGCGCCGCGCTTTCCACCGCACCCGGACTTCTGAAAGAGGAACTGCGGTGCGCAGGCTCGCTTATTATGGAGTGCGCCGATGCGACGCAGACGCCCGCGGGCGGCGCGCTCGCCGTTGACCGTGAAGGCTTTGCGGCGCTTGTGACGCAGCGCATCGAGGCACATCCGCGCATAACGGTGCGGCGCGAGCGCGTTGATGAAATTCCGTCGGGGCCTGTCATCATCGCGAGTGGCCCGCTGACGGAGGGTGCGCTGGCAGATGCCGTCGGCACATTAATCGGCGGTGAAGCACGGCTGCATTTTTATGATGCGGCAGCGCCCGTCGTCAGCTTTGACAGCATCGATATGGAAAGTGCCTATTTTGCCTCGCGCTATAATAAGGGAACAGCCGATTATATCAACTGTCCGCTGACGCGCGAGCAATATATCGCGTTTGTACAGGCGCTCGCCACCGCCGAGGAAGCTCCGGTGCACGGGTTTGAAGACAAAAAGGTGTTCGAGGGTTGTATGCCCGTAGAGGTCATGGCGCGTCGCGGAGAAGATACGCTGCGCTACGGCCCGATGAAGCCGGTCGGCCTGTCCGATCCGCGCACAGGCGAGCGCGCCTATGCCGTGTTGCAGCTGCGTGCCGACAACCGAGAAAAAACCATGTTTAACCTCGTCGGCTTTCAGACCCACCTCAAGTTTCCCGAGCAGAAGCGCGTGTTCGGCATGATTCCCGCGTTGCAAAACGCGGAATACTACCGCTACGGTGTCATGCACCGCAACAGCTTTTTAAACGCGCCGCAGCTGCTTGACGGATTTTATCGCCTGAAAAGCTGCCCGGATGTTTGGTTCGCGGGACAGATCACCGGCGTGGAGGGGTATATCGAGTCATGCGCGTCCGGTCTTTGCGCCGGCATTCATGCAGCGCGGCAGCTTGCGGGGCGCGAGCCCATTGTGTTTCCGCGCGAAACGGCGCTCGGTGCGCTTGCGCTGCACGTCAGCGAGTACGACGGACACGATTACCAGCCGATGAATATCAACTTTGGAATGATAGCACCGCTCGGGATGCGGATTCGGGGGAAACGCGAGCGGTATCTTGCCGTCGCGGAGCGTGCGCTGCATGAGATTGACACGCTGCGCGAGCGGATGAGGGAGGATGTCCTATGAAAATTATCCTGGATGCAATGGGGGGAGACAACGCGCCGCGCTCGGTGGTAGAGGGTGCGGTGCTTGCCGCGCGCGAGTTTGGCGAGCAGATCGTGCTCGTCGGCGACCGTGCGCAGATCGAGCCGCTGCTGAGCGAGTTCGGCGCGCGGGAAGACACGCGCATCACGGTCACACACACATCTGAAGTGATCACGATGGAAGACGACGCCGTGCAGGCCGTGCGCCGCAAGAAGGATTCGTCGCTCGTTGTCGCGCTTTCCATGCTTGCGGCGGGAGAGGGCGATGCGCTTGTGTCGGCGGGCAGTACGGGCGCTGTGCTTGCGGGTGGTACGCTCATGGTCAAGCGCATCCGCGGCATTCGCCGCGCGGCGCTCGCCCCCATTTTGCCGACCGAACGCGGCGGAAGCCTGCTCATCGACTGCGGCGCCAATGTGGACTGCACGGCGGAATATCTGCTGCAGTTCGCATTTCTGGGTCATTATTATGCCAAACGGCAGATGGGCATTGAGAACCCGCGCATCGGACTGATCAACAACGGTGCGGAGGAAACGAAGGGAACCGATACGCTGCGCGAGACTTATGCGCTGCTGCGCCGCGCAAGCGAACAGGGGAAGATCAATTTCGTCGGCAATATCGAAGGCCGAGACATTCCGCTGGGGGCTGCTGATGTGCTCGTGTGCGACGGATTTACCGGAAACGTGGTGCTCAAGACGGTAGAGGGCGTCGGCATGTTTTTCGTCGGCAAGGTCAAAGAGATTTTCATGCGCAACGCACTGACCAAGCTTGCGGCGCTTATCGTCAAGCCGGGCCTGCGCACATTCAAGAAAATGCTTGATTACAAAGAAGTCGGCGGCGCGCCGCTGCTCGGCATCAGCCGTCCGATCATTAAGGCGCACGGCTCGTGCGACGCATATGCCATCCGCTCCGCCGTATCGCAGGCGATCGTCTATGTGCGCAGCGGCATGATCGCCGAGATTGAGGCGCATGTTGACGAGGTGACGCAGCTCTTTGCAGGCGAAGCAGAGATTAAGAAAGAAAACGAGTAGAAAACTGTTTACAAGCCGGGAAAGCTCTGCTATAATCCGTAGGTGATACGGAAAGCGGTTCGGGAGGTGAACTTGCATGATTTTTGAAAAACTCACTGAGCTGGTTGCGGACCAGTTCGGAGTTAGCCCCGATGATGTGACCATGGAAACGTCGTTTGTCGACGATTTTAATGCAGACTCCATCGATATCGTCGAACTGATGATGGCCGTGGAACAGGCTTTCGGCATCGGTGAAATCGAGGAAAACTCGCTTGAAAAGATGAAGACCATCGGCGACGTGGTTGAATACATCAAAGAGCGCGTCTGATACGACCGAATTTGCAGGAGGATGTCCGGTGTCGGACATCCTCTGCTGTTATATCAACGTTAAGGAGGAAGTAACACACATGCTGTTCGGCAGATATGAGTATACGTTTCGGGACGAACAATTGCTGCACAACGCGTTGGTGCACAGCTCGTATGCAAACGAGCATAAAGAGCGCGGCGTGCGTTCCAACGAGCGCCTTGAGTTTCTGGGCGATTCCGTGCTTGGCCTGATCTGTGCCGAATATATTTTTTCGCAGTTTTACAACTTGCCCGAGGGCGATTTGACGAAGCTGCGTGCCGCCATCGTCTGCGAAAAGGCACTGTTTGAATTTGGACAGTCGATTCGCCTCGGCGAGCATCTGATGCTGGGGCGCGGCGAGCGCGCGGGTGGCGGAACACAGCGACCGTCCGTCATTGCGGACGCCGTAGAGGCCGTGATCGCCGCGCTTTATCTGGATGGCGGCTTTGAAGCCGCGCGCGGCTTCGTGCTGCCCTTTATTCGCGAAAAGGCGCAGGAGACGCTCAATTCTGCGGCGGTGATCGACTATAAAACCGCTCTGCAGGAAATTGTCCAGAAAAACCATGAGGAAACACTGTCTTACCGACTGAAGGAGGAGAGCGGCCCCGACCACAACAAGCGTTTTGTGGTGGAGGTACTCATCAACCGCAACGTGATCGCCGAAGGCGAAGGACGCTCGAAAAAGCAGGCCGAGCAAAATGCCGCGTGCGCGGCGCTTGCGCTGATGGGGCAATGAGCCGCATCATACCGGTGTTCATCCCTCACCTCGGATGTTCGCACCGCTGCGTGTTCTGCGACCAGAACGCCATTGCCGCGCCCCGCGCGCCATCTGTGCGCGAGGTGCGCGATCTGATCTGCGTCGCGCTGCCCGCTGCGCAGGGGGGCGAGGTTGCGTATTACGGCGGAAGCTTTACCGCCCTCGCGCCCACGCTGCAGGAAGATTATCTTGCCATTGCGGCGGAGTTTGTGCGTAGCGGCGCGCTGTCCGGTGTACGGATTTCGACACGCCCCGACTGCGTGGACGGGCAGACGCTCGCGCGGCTTGCGCGCTATGGGGTATGTACCGTCGAGCTGGGTGCGCAATCGATGGATGACTCTGTACTGCTCCGAGCTGGGCGCGGGCATACGGCGGACGATACCGCCCGCGCCGCGCAGCTTGTGAAGGCGGGCGGGTTTTCGCTTGTGCTGCAGACCATGTGCGGACTGCCGGGAGAAACGCGCGAATCGGCGGCACAGACGGCGCTTCGCGTCGCGCAGCTTGCTCCCGACGCCGTGCGCATCTATCCCGTTTGCGTGCTGCGCGGAACGGCGCTTGCGCGCATGACGGAGGCGGGGGAGTATGTTCCGCTTACGCTGGAGCAGGGTGTGACATACGCGGCCGATATGCTTGAGGTTTTTGACGCGTACGGCATCCCCGTCATCCGCATCGGTCTTAACCCGACCGATACGCTGAGCGGCGGCGACGTACTCGCCGGCGCTTATCACCCCGCGCTTGGCGAAATGGTGCGCTCGCGCGTGCTGCTGCGCCGCGTAAAGGCACGGCTTGACGCGATGGACGCGCCGCAGGGGGACATCTGTGTTTCGGTTCCACGCGGGCGGCTTTCGCTGCTGCTCGGGCAAAAGCGCTGCAACGCAGAGGAGCTGCGGCAGCAATATCCGGGCATCCGCTTTTCGTTCCGCGAGCAAGACGGGCAGGCGGAGCCGCTGAACATCACGGCAGAGCCGTGATTTTTTGCGTAATCCGTTGTTTTCCATTGCGAAATTTGATATAATCACCAAATAGATTGCTGCGCGCGAGGGGTGAAATATTGTACTTAAAATCGATTGAACTGCAAGGCTTTAAATCCTTTCCCGATAAGACCGTGGTGCACCTCAGCAGCGGCATTTCCGCCATCGTCGGGCCGAACGGCTCGGGAAAGTCAAATATCGTAGACGCCATCCGCTGGGTGCTTGGCGAACAGTCGGCCAAGACGCTGCGAGGCAGCAAAATGGAAGACGTTATTTTCGGCGGCACCAAAAAGCGTACGGCGCAGGGCTTTTGCGAAATATCGCTAACGCTTGACAACACCGAGCGTGCGCTCGACCTCGATTTTTCGGAAATCACCGTAACGCGCCGTTACTACCGCTCGGGCGAGAGCGAGTTTTTCCTCAACCGCCGCGCCGTGCGCCTCAAAGACGTGCACGAGCTGTTTATGGACACCGGCCTTGGGCGCGATGGCTATTCCATCATCGGACAGGGGCGCATCGACGAGATCCTGTCGGTGCGCAGCGCCGACCGCCGCGAGATATTTGAGGAGGCAGCGGGCATTTCCAAATACCGCTACCGCAAAGAGGAAAGCGAACGCAAGCTCGCGTCGACCGAAGAAAACCTGGTTCGCATCCGCGACATTGTCGCCGAGCTTGCCGCGCAGGTCGAGCCGCTGCGCGAGCAGGCGGAAAAGGCAAAGAGCTTTCTGCTACTGCGCGACGAGCTACGTATGCTTGAGGTGTCCGTATGGCTTGGCACGCTTGAGCGTCTGAAAGACGACCTTGCGCGCGTGTCGGTCGATTACGGCAACGCCGAGCGGCTTTTGTCGGCTCATCGGCGTGAGCAGGAGGAGCTTTACGCACGCGTCGAGGCGCTGACGGCGGAAATGCACGAGCGCGAGCGCGAGATTGAGCGCGTGCGGGAGGAGATCCGCGCGATTGAGGCGCGCGAAGCGGAAGCCGCGGGCAGCATCGCGGTCGCGCGGGCAAACTTGCAAAACAACGAAGAAAATATCAGCTTGCGTGAGCGCGAGCTTTTAGAGCACGGCGAGCGTATCGACGGTCTGCTCGCCCAGCGGGAAGCGCGGCGTACGCGCCTTGCAGAGCTCGACCGCACGATTGCCGAATCGGCCGCGCAGAGCGAGCAGCTGCTCGCGCAGGCGCGGGCAGCCGCGGAGGCGAGCGGTAGCCTGTCCACACGCATCGACGGACTGCGCTCGCAACTATTTGCCAAAGAACAGGAAAAAAACGCGGCACATTCCGCGCACGCCGCACTCGCGGCAAGCGAGCAGGAGCTTAACGCGCGCGGCGGTGCTCTTGCGAGTGAAACGGAAGAGACGCGCGCGCGCCTTGCCGCCGAGGAACAGACCGCGGGCGAAATTGACCGCAGCATCGCCGAGCATGAAGAAAAGCGTGATTCTGCGCAAAATATGTTGCGTGGCTTTGAGCTGCGCGGGGAGAAACGCGAGAAAAAAGTATCCGAGCTTGCGCTCGGACTTGATGCGACTGAGCGCGAATATGCGGCAAAGAGCGACCGGCTTTCGCTGCTGCGCGCGCTCGAGCGCGAATACGAGGGGTTTTCCGGCTCGGTGCGCCGCGTCATGCAGGCAGCCGAAAAAGGCGCGCTGCGCGGACTGCACGGGCCAGTGTCACGCCTTATCGCGGTGGACGACCGCTATTCGGTCGCCATTGAAATCGCGCTGGGCGCATCGATGCAGAACATCGTGGTCGACAGCGAAAACGCGGCGAAGGCGGCCATCGGCTATTTGAAGTCGAACGACGCGGGCAGAGCCACCTTTCTGCCGCTGACGGCGGTGCGTCCGCGCCGAGGCGACCGGCGCGAGCTGGCGCACGAGTCGGGCTTTCAGGGCTGGGGCGACGAGCTTGCGCGCGCCGAGGCGTGCTATGGAGACCTGCTTGGCAGCCTGCTCGGCAATACCGCCGTCGTCGACCATATCGACAGCGCGATTGCCCTTGCGAAAAAGACGGGATACGCGTTCCGCATCGTCACGCTGGACGGACAGCTCATCCAGTCCTCCGGCGCGATGACGGGCGGAAGTCTGAATAAAAATATCGGCATTTTATCGCGCGCAAACGAGCTTAAGCGCCTTGAGGGAGAGCTGACCGAGCTGGAAGCGCGCAGAAACACGCAGACGCACGCGCTTGCCGAGGCAAAGCGCGAGCTTGAGGCGGCGCAGTATGAGGCGGGGGTTGCGCGCGGCGAGCTGCGCGCCGCGCAGGATGCGCTACTGGCGAGCGGCGCGCAAAAGCAGCAGCATGAGGCGCTGGTTCGCGCGCTGCGCGAGCGGCAGGCCGAGCTGCGCCGCGAAAGCGACGCACTGGCGGGGCGCAAAGAAGCGCTTGCCGCGCAGCTTGCCGAAAACGAACGCGACGCACAGAAAATCGAGCAGGAAATGGAAGCGCTGCTCGGGCAGATTACGGCGCAGGCGCAGGGCATGGAGCAGAAAGAGTCGGAGCGCGGCACGCTGGCAGACCGCCTTGCGGCGCTGCGCGAAACGCTTGCGTCGGTGCGCTCCGAGCGTGAGTCGCTCTCCGCGACGCTCGCTCAGGGCGACGAGCTGATCGCGTCGCTCAGCGGCGACCGCGCAGCGAAGGAAGCGGCGGCGGCCGCGCTGACGCAGAAAAGCTGTGAACTGCGCGCGCAGATTGAGCGGCTCGACGAAGAACGCGCCGCGCTGGCGGCAGCCGTGGAGCAAAAACGCGTACTGCTCGGCGCGATGACCGAAGAAAAGCTGCGCATCGAGGGCGCGCGTCAAAAATGCGATACACAGAGCAAAAACAAGGGCGGCGAGCTGCTCAACCTGGAACGCGAACGCTCGCGCCTTGAAAATAAAAAAACGCAGCTCGGCATGGAGGAACAGCAGTTAATCGACCGCTTGTGGGAAAGCTATGAACTGACGCGCGCAACGGCGGCCGAGGTTCGCATCGAGCTGGAAAGCGTGCCGGCGGCAAACCGCCGTATCGGCGAGCTGCGCGGCGCGATGAAAAAGCTTGGTACTGTTAATCTTGCGGCCATTGAGGAATACGCAAAGGTCAGCGAGCGATATGAATTTTTAAGCACCCAGCAAAAAGATTTGGAAAAGGCGAAAGAATCGTTGCTCCGTGTGATCCGTGACCTGACGGGCAGCATGGAAACGCTGTTTGCCGAACAGTTTGCGCTGATTAACGAGTCGTTCGCAAGCACGTTTATCGATATTTTCGGCGGCGGGAAGGCAAGTCTGCGGCTTGAAGACGAGAGCGATATTTTAAACTGCGGCATTGAGATCCGCGTCGAGCTGCCCGGCAAGGCGCAGCGCGCCATTTCGTTGCTGTCGGGCGGAGAAAAGGCATTTGTGGCCATTGCGCTCTATTTTGCGATCATCAAGGTGCGTCCCACGCCGTTTGTCGTGCTTGACGAAATTGAGGCAGCGCTCGACGACGTGAACGTTTCGCGCTATATTGCATACATTCGCGGGCTATGCGCCCAAACGCAGTTTATCCTCATCACCCACCGCCGCGGCACGATGGAGGGATCCGACATCCTCTACGGCGTGACGATGCAGGAAGAAGGCGTGTCCAAGCTGCTTGCGCTCAATCTGAGCGAGGTAGAGGAGAAGATCAAGCTGAAACCCAATTGAAAAGGAGTTATCGATGAGCTTTTTTGATAAGATCAAAGAAGGCCTGCGCAAGACCAAAGAGTCGACGGCGAGCGGCCTGAACGCCGTGATGGCGAACTTCCGCGCTGTCGACGAAGAGCTGCTGCAGGAGCTTGAGGACGCGATGGTGCTGGCCGACATGGGCGCCTATACGGCAAGCGAATGCGTTGACGAGCTGCGCCGCCGCGCAAAGCTGGCAAACCTCAAGGATGGGGACGCCGTGCGCGACGCGCTATGCGATATTCTAAGCAGCAAAATGGCGCAGAACAACGGGCTGATGCTCGATACCAAGCCGTCCGTCATTCTCGTCGTCGGCGTCAACGGCGTCGGCAAGACGACGACCATCGGTAAGCTGGGGCAGAAGCTGACGCAGGAGGGCAAAAAGGTGCTCTTCGCCGCGGCGGACACGTTCCGCGCGGCAGCGGCCGACCAGCTGACAATCTGGGCTCAGCGCTGCGGGGCAGACATCGTGCGCCACGCGGAGGGCGCCGACCCCTCCGCCGTGATCTTTGACGCGCTGACCGCCGCCAAGGCGCGCGGCGCAGACGTCGTCATTTGCGACACGGCGGGACGGCTGCACAACAAGCAAAACCTGATGAACGAGCTTGCCAAAATGAATCGCGTGATCGACCGCGAAGCGCCGAACTGCAGCCGCGAGACGCTGCTCGTGCTCGACGCGACGACCGGCCAGAACGCGCTGACACAGGCAGACGCATTTAACGAGGCCGCGAAGCTGACCGGCGTCGTCGTCACCAAGCTGGACGGCACCGCAAAGGGCGGCATCGCCATTCATATTTCCTCCCGTCTTTCTGTGCCGGTTAAATTCATCGGCGTGGGTGAAAAGGCGGACGATCTTCTGCCCTTTGACGCGCGCGAATTCGTGCGTGCATTCTTTGCTTAAGGAGTGGTATTATGGCTCGCTATGACGGACGAAAGGTATTTGAGATCCGGCCGGTGAAAATCACCACCGAGTTTACGCAGTATGCCGAAGGATCGGTACTCATCGAGTGCGGCAACACCAAGGTAATCTGCAACGCGACGGTAGAAAACAGCGTGCCGCCCTTTATG
Source organism: Clostridium sp. SCN 57-10 (assembly GCA_001725215.1). GTDB lineage: Bacteria > Bacillota > Clostridia > Oscillospirales > Butyricicoccaceae > SCN-57-10. The sequence continues at coordinate 938 of MEFT01000034.1, read as the reverse complement.
AAGGGTGAGGGGCGCGGCTGGGTGACCGCCGAATATTCCATGCTGCCGCGCGCGACGCAGACGCGCTCGCCGCGCGACATCCAGAAGCTAAAGCTCTCTCCGCGCAGCGCGGAAATCCAGCGGCTTGTCGGGCGCGCCCTGCGCTCGGTGACCAACCTGCAAAAGCTCGGCGAGCGGTCGATCACCATCGACTGCGACGTCATCCAGGCGGACGGCGGCACCCGCTGTGCCGCCATCACGGGCGGCTTCTGCGCGCTCGTGCTCGCGATGGAGCTGCCGCTTTATTCTTACGTTGCCGCCATTTCGGCGGGTATCGTGAACGATACGGCGATGGTCGATCTCAACTATGTGGAGGACAGCGGCGGCGAAGTAGACTTTAACTTCGTGATGGACGACGAGGGCAAGCTGATCGAGCTGCAGGGCACAGGCGAGGAGCGTCCGTTCAGCAAAAAGGAGCTTGACGATATGTACGAGCTGGCATACAGCGGTATCAAGCAGCTGATCGCCGAGCAGAAGAAGGCCGTCGGCCATCTGTTTGCGTGAGGTGCGCGATGCAGTTTGTACTTGCAAGCAACAACCGCAAAAAGCTGCGTGAAATGGCCGACATTCTTGAAACGCTCGGCCACACTGTCATCACGATGGCGGAGGCGGGAATTTCCGCCGAGCCGGAGGAAACGGGCGAAACATTTGAAGAAAACGCGCTCATCAAAGCGCGTGCCGCGGCGATGCTCTGCCACGCGCCGTGTCTGGCAGACGATTCCGGCCTTGAGGTAGATGCGCTCGGCGGTGCGCCGGGCGTGCGCTCCGCGCGCTATTGCGAGGGCAGCGACCTCGACCGCCTGCAGCTGCTGCTGCGCAATATGGAAAACGTACCCGACGGGCAGCGCACGGCGCGCTTCGTTTCGGCTGTTGCGTGCGTTTTTTCTGATGGCGGCGAG